>CAYSHS010000035.1:0-16872 GCA_964430845.1 uncultured Pirellulales bacterium
ACAGGCTGCCTTATTATTTCAATAAAAGTGTTTTTGGATATTGTAAATAACTTATTCATTTTTGGCTTTGATTTTTTAGTCCTATAAGTTAATACGAAACCTGTATTTTTCTGTCCTGGTGCTTGAGTTTTATTTTTTTCTTGATTTATACCTATACTAAAATAACTTTTATTGCTATATTACGCAACTTATTATCGAACATTTTAGAAGAAGATTAAATATATACTATAAACCAATACTAATTATAAGTTTTTTTGTTCATAGCATTAAACTTAGGATAACAAATGATAGTATCATCCAAACGCCCAAAAAATGTGGCCATATTTTCTTTCATTGTGAGTTTGCTTTTCTTTGGCGCTGCCTTGCTCCTCGGTCAATGGAGCGGATTTTTCGCAATCTCCGCAGCAGGCTGGTTTATTTTATATGTTGCCTTAATATGGTTTGTATTATGTATTCAGTTTTACCAGCGTTCATTGGCAGAGCAGGAAAAACTCGATTTGAGCCGGCTGGCAGGGAGTGAGCAGGACGCCACTATTTTCCAGGCCAAAAGCGAACACGAGGATCTATTCTCTGTTGCACAGGGCCGACTCAAAATACTCGAAAAATGGTTCATTCCCATATTCAGCGCGATAATTGCCTTATACCAAATAATTGTCGGTTTAATTATATTGAAGGCAGCATTATCGGCAGCCGAAGGGAATCCTAAAGAACCTTTGTTCAGCTCTATTATTATGGCTGCCATAGCATTTGTCAGCTTTTTATTGTCCAGGTATGCGACAGGTATGGCATCACAGATGGAATGGAAACCTCTCCGTGCGGGCGGCAGCTCCTTGCTGGGTGTGTCTTTATTATGTTTTGCTTTGGCGATAGCTCTTGCATTGGTACATCTTTTTGTGTCATTGGGTTCTATTCCTGAAATAATAGCGAAGATCATTCCCGTGTTGATGATGGTTCTTGGTGTGGAAACCGCTATGAACCTGGTTATGGACATTTATCGTCCCAGGCTCAAGGGACAATACAGCAGAAGTGCGTTCGACAGCAGGCTTTTGGGAATTATAAACGAGCCTGGCGGAATATTGCGCAGTGCCGCGGATGCACTTGACTATCAATTTGGTTTTCAGGTTTCACAAACCTGGTTTTACAAGCTGCTCGAGCAGGCTATTGTCCCCTTAATATTATTTGGTGCGCTGACTTTATATGCGCTTAGCTGCATAGTGGTTGTCGGTCCCGATGAGCAGGGTGTTGTAGAATTTTTCGGCAATCCCGTCAATGATGCAAATGACGTAAGAGTTATCGGCTCGGGACTTACCCTGAAATGGCCCTGGCCTGTTGAAAAAGCCTATATATATCCCGTAAGCAGAATTTCGGAAATTAGCATAGGTTATGTTGAGGATGAGGCTGCAAAAGCAGAGAAAATCCCCAAATTATGGGGACAAAAGCACTATAAGGAGGAATATCAATTGCTTGTAGCAAGTAAACAGGAAGAACAGCAGGATACTTCTGAAACAACTGTGCCTGTTAACCTTGTAATCGCTGCCGTTCCCGTTCAATACAGGGTCAAAGATATTTACTCTTTTATCTACAATCATAACAATCCTGAAAAATTGCTCGAATCCATTTGCTATCGCGAGCTGACCAAGTACGCAGTTAGTGCAAAGCTGGAAACAGGTAATGAATCTGATTCGCAGCAAAGCCTGCTTGGAAGGGGCAGGATTGAGGCTTCGAGAGTTTTGGCCGAAAGGATACAGGATGCATCCGACAAAGAAGGACTGGGTGTCGAAATAGTATTTCTTGGGTTGCAGGGAGTACATCCACCTGTCGAAGTTGCGGCTGATTATGAGAAGGTTACTGGTGCTATCCAGGAAAAGAAAAAGATGATTCTGGATGCACAGGCAAGAAGTATAAAGACTCTAAGTACAAGTGCAGGCTCTGTTGAAAAAGCGCATGAGCTTTATGCTCTCGATAAAAAAGTTAAAGACAGCAAACGTCTGAAAGATCCGAATTTAGCTGAATATCAAAGACAATTGGATGATGCCTTCGGGCAGGCAAGCGGAAGCACTTATAAAACTCTTACACAAGCAAAAACGTATGCCTTCCAAAAGGAGATTCTCGCGGAAGCAACAGGTAAAAGATTTGCAGGACAGCTTCAGGCTTACAGGGCCGCTCCGGAAATTTACCTGTATGAGCAATGGATTACATCGTTAGAGCAAACCTATAAAGGTGTAAGGAAATATGTAATAATGACTGATAAAAATGAAAAACAAATTAATATAATCGATCTCGAAAATAAAGTCGAAAGTTATTTAGCAGATAAAGCAGTTGAGGATGCTATAAAGACAAGCAGTGGACAATGAAAAATATTGCAATTACAATCTTAACAATCTTAATAATTGTGACATTAGGTCTCTATCTTGTTTCATTTCAGGTTAGAGAAACTCAGTCATGTCTTGTAATGACATTTCAAAACCCGGGTCGTGTTATTACTGAGCCTGGCTGGTATTTCAAGTGGCCTTTTCCGATTCAGCAGGTGGTCAAGTATGATTCCCGCATGAAAGTTTATTCACCGGAGACTGAAGAAACCCAGACAGCAGGAGGCGAGCCTATTATAGTGAACACCTATATTGTCTGGAAGATATCTGACCCATGCCAATATTATAGAGCTACGAAGAAAATAAGAGACCCCGAGGGGGAAATACTTAGAAGCCGGATTCGTAATACACAGAACAATGTAATTGGGCTTCATAAATTTTCAGAGTTCGTAAATAGTGATGAGACAAAGATTCATTTTGAGCTGATTGAAAATGAAATGCTCCAGGACCTTCAAAAAGCAGTAGCGTCTGCACAGTATGGAATTGACATCAAGGCTCTTGGTATCAGGCAGCTCAAAGTCAGCGAGGAAGTTAGTAAGGCAGTCTTTAAGCGAATGAGCTCAGAAAGAAATCGCCAGGCGGAGAAGACAAGATCCGAGGGACAGGCCGCTGTTGTTGCGATAGATGAGGAAGCCAGAAGGATAAGCGAGGAGCTGACAGCCGCAACGCAAGCCAGGGCAAAGGAAATAATGGGCGAAGGAGATGCCGCTGCCGCGGAATATTATCGACTCCTTGATGCAGACCCTGAGCTTGCAAAGCTTTTACGTGCTCTCGAAGCGTTGCCTGTAATGCTGGGTGAGGGGACAAATTTTGTTGTCCCGCTTGATTTGGATCCGTTCAGAATTATCAAACAGATACCCGATCTTAAACCTAATGAACCGAACGAGCCTGGCGAATCTGCAGGAAATTAAAAAAAGTCTATTTATATGGCAAAGAAAAAAGATAAATCAGAATTGAACCAGGTGAACGGACATGTTCCTGCTTCTAACGAATCCGATGCTGCCGGTAAGAGTCTTTCCGAAGCGCTGGAAATTAGCTTTACCATTTTAAAAGTGATAATGGTCATTCTGGTCATTGCTTTTTTAGCTTCAGGTTTTAAGACTGTCAGTTCCGGGGAGGAGGCGCTGGTATTGAGGTTTGGCAAAATCAGGGGAACAGGAGAACATCGTATTCTCAAATCAGGCCTACACTGGATATTACCTTATCCCATTGACGAAATTGTCAAGATACCGGTTGCACAAAAAAACCTGGACATCAACACTTTCTGGTATTATTTGACCGAACGGGAACAGCTTGCAGGCAGGCCTGATGAAATTGATTCGAACAAAGCCCTGGACCCTCTGCGTGACGGTTATTGCCTGACACGAAGCGAATCGCAGAACGGGGAAAATACCGGCAATGAGGGTAATGACTACAATATAGTGCATACTAAATGGCAGCTTACTTACCATATTAATAATCCAGAGCTGTTTTTTACAAACGTTCAGATTCCGGATGTCAGACCAAGTGACATTTATGACGATGTTATCAAAAAAGGTGTGGAGCCTTTTCTGCAAAGCATGTTCGAGGATGTAGTAGTAACAAAAATGGTAAATTATACTATCGATGAGGCAATTACAAGCAGGGACAGAATCCCCTCTGAAATTAAGGAATCGCTTCAGAAAAAACTTGAAACAATAAACTGCGGTATCGATGTCATCTCTGTACAGCTTACAAAAAGCGAGGTTCCCAGGCAGGTTAAGAGAGCCTTCGAGGCTACTACGATAGCAAGCAACATGAAAAGTGATGCGGTGACACAGGCTCATACCAATGCTACAAATCTGCTCAATGAAACAGCCGGCCCTGTTGCAAGGCAGCTATATGAAGCATTGCATGATGATAATGCAAGTGAAGAAGCAAGAGAGCTGTTATGGTCGCAGCTTTCAGGCAAGACGCAGGAAGAGCTCGCCGGAGCTCGAATCTATGCAACAAAAGTAGCAAAAAATGCAGAAGCCAGCGCCAAATATCTTCAGAGCCTGCTTCCCGAGTACAGGCAGCGTCCTGATGTTGTAATCAACAGGCTTTATTTTAATGCAATGGAGAAGATTTTTGCCGGTGCGGAGGAGAAATTTGTTATTCAAAATTCCAATGACGCAAGTGGTGCTGAGCTGCGGGTCAATCTTAACAAGGATGCTTCGCTGAAATCTAAAAATAAAAATGAACAGACACAAAAATAGGAATTATAAATTAGCTTTATATTGTCCCAAAAAATAATCGGGCAAGAGACAAAATTATGGCACATGAACACCTGCATCTTAAAGATGATATTGCTCTCGAGCACACTCACGGCAAGCAGGTTCGCGTTAGCATTGCTTTACTTGCTACATTAGCCGGTGGAGTTCTGCTGCTCAATAGCGAGTTGGCTGGCATCAAATACATCAAAAACCTTTATGGTACGGATAGTTTCCAGGCCGAGCTTATGGCGATGCTCGGAGCGATACTGCTCGGCGCTCCCATTATCTGGCACGCGTTAAAAAGCCTTATTCAAAGACACGCGCATATGGACGAGCTTGTCGCTCTTGCTATCCTGGCCGCTTTTGTTGCAGGCGAATACGTTACGGCAGGAATAGTTGCATTCTTTATGCTTTTAAGCGAGCTTATAGAAACTCGCACTGCTCTCGGAGCACGCGCATCGATTGAGTCGCTGATAAAGCTCACACCTACAAAAGCAAATCTCATCGAAAGCGATGGAGTTGAAAAAGAAGTAAAAGTAAGCAGCCTTAAGGCAGGGGATATCGTACGCGTTCGTCCGGGTGATAATATTCCTGCTGATGGTGAGGTTATTGAAGGTTTAAGCTCTGTTAATGAAGCTACTATTACAGGTGAATCACTGCCTGTCGATAAAGTGCCGGGGATGCAGGTTTTTGCCGGTACGAGTAATTTGACAGGTGTATTAAATGTTACAGTGACAAAGGCAGGCGGGGATACAACTCTCGGCAAAGTTCAGTCGCTGATTATACAGGCAGAGCAGACAAAAATCCCGATTATGAGGATTATCGACCGTTATGTTAAATGGTACACTCCGACAATTTTAATGATTGCATTTATAGTCTTGTTTTTTACACGTGACATTAACAGGTGGATTACGATTCTCGTTGTTTCATGTCCCTGTGCCTTGATTTTAGCAACGCCGACCGCAATGGTAGCCGCAATTTCAGCTTCGGCGCGTCTTGGAATCCTGATAAAAAACGTTGCCGACCTTGAGATTGCAGGAAGAATTACGGCGCTTGTTTTTGATAAAACAGGCACTGTAACGACCGGCAGATTGTATGTAACCAGGCTCACACCTGCTGAAGGCGTTGAGCCGTCCGAGCTATTGGCAAGTGCCGCTTCTGCAGAGCAGATGAGCAAGCACCCTGCTGCAAGAGCGCTGCAGGAAATAGCCAAAGAAGCAAAACTCTCGCTGCATTCGCCTGAAAACTTCCGTGAAAACCCTGGTAAAGGTGTCACGGCAGTCGTCAACTCGGTAAAAATCATGGTAGGCAGAGATACATTTCTCAAGGAAAACAATATAGATGTTCATAACGTATCCGATCCGGCGCTGCATGAAGAGCAGGGATTCAGCACGCTTTATGTAGCAAAAGATTCCAAATGTATCGGCTGGATTGGTATGCAGGACAAAACCAGGCCAGAAGCGGCACATGCGGTGAAGGATTTACTGGAAGTTGGAGTAAGGAGAGTGACGATGCTGACGGGCGACCGCACTGAGGTGGCTCGCCGGGTAGCGGCCGAGCTGGCTTGCACCGATTTCAAGGCGCATTGTCTGCCGCAGGACAAACTGGCGATTGTTGAAAAATTGAAAAAAGACGGGCATACAGTTCTCGTAGTTGGTGACGGCATCAACGATGCACCTGCTTTGGCGGCCGGAGACCTGGGAATTGCAATGGGAGCTGCAGGCAGTGATGTTGCTATAAATTCCGCTTCGATTGCGCTGATGAACGACGACTTGAAGCGACTGCCTTTCCTTGTAAAATTATCGAAGAAGACGGGAAGAGTAATTTATCAAAATCTTGGTTTTGGAATATTATTTATTATTCTTGGAATCGCTGCGGGAGCGGCTGCCTGGCTGCCGGCGGTTTACGCCGCTATTCTGCATTTTGTCGGCTCCCTGGTTGTTGTGTTTAATAGTGCACGACTTGTTCGTTTCGGAGAAGAGCTTGACCACGAGCATTGATTGTAACTTCAATTTTACAGAAACCTTTAACAAGCAAATATAACGATAGACACGAGCTGGTATAATATGGATTACGCTGTTGAAACTTTTTCATTAACAAAGATTTTTTCCGATTGGTGGGGAAGAGCGAAAGTCTATGCCGTAGATAATCTGAATTTGCAGATTAAGAACAATGAGGTGTTCGGTTTGCTCGGACCAAACGGCTCGGGAAAAACTACAACAATAAAAATGCTTTTAGGTCTTCTGCACCCAACTAAAGGCAAAGCTCTTATGCTTGGCGGAGATGGATCTGATCCTAAAATAAATTCCAGGATAGGATTTCTGCCTGAAGAATCGTATCTCTATCGCTATCTTAACGCCAGGGAAACGCTCGATTTTTACGGAAGATTGTTCGGACTGCCCAATAAAGTACGTAAAACACGAATCGAGGCACTCCTTGATATGGTCGGATTAAAAGCTGTCGCAAACAGGTCGGTTGGAACATACTCGAAGGGTATGGCCCGCAGAATCGGTCTGGCACAGGCACTTATAAATGACCCTGAATTATTGATTCTCGACGAGCCGACTACCGGATTAGATCCAATCGGCACAAGGCAGATTAAAGATTTAATCATCAAGCTTGCCCAGAGAGGCAAAACGATTCTGCTTTGCAGTCATCTTCTTGCAGATGTCGAAGATGTATGCGACAGGATTGCGATTCTTTACGGCGGAAAAATCCAGACGCAGGGCCGGGTAAGAGAGCTTCTGCAACAGACAAATAAGAGACAGATCACAACTGATTTTATCAGCGATGTAACAGTTGAAAAAATAAGGCAGCTTGTTCTTCAGGAAAATGCCGAATGTGAAGTTACATCTCCAATGGACAGACTCGAATCGTTTTTCATTAGAACAGTCGAAGCTGCCCAATTGCAGGCACAGTCCACCAGCGGCGCTGTCAGTACCACGAAAATAAGTGACTTCCTTGAAAAGCAGGCCAAAGTGGAAAGCATTTTAGACAAACTCGTTACTTCTTCTGTTTCCCAGGAGCCTCCGGAAAAGGTTGTCGAGACAGAGAAAGTCACAGCAGGTAAAGCAGTTCCCGAACCGGACAAAAAATTGCTTTCCGAGCTTACTGGCTCGGATGTGACATTACAGATTGAAAAGGCTTCGGGGGAAGAAGAGCAGGCTCAAACGGAAAAAGTCAAAGCCGTGGAATCTCATCTTGTGGAGGAAATCAATGAAGATGTTCTGGATAGTCTCGTAGGCCGCTCGGAATCCGAAAAAAAGAAAGATAATCCGCAGGAAAACGAGCAGTCGCAGGCCGGAGGCAAAGGCGATGAATAGCATCTGGGCAATCGCCAAAAACACGATAAAACAGGCTCTGAGAATGAAAATCGCAGTGGTTTTTATTGTCATGCTTCTTGTCCTGCTTCCTGTTCTTGGTGTTTCCGTTACAGGCGATGAGACATTAAAAGGGCGGCTGCAAACTTTTATCAGCTATGGCCTTTCGCTTATAAGTCTTCTATTGTCTTTACTTACAATTATTATTTCGATTTACTCCGTTTCCAACGATATAAAAGAAAGGCAGATATTTACTGTTATAACCAAGCCGATTCGCCGCTTTGAGTTTCTTACAGGCAAGCTTCTCGGTGTATTATTACTGGATATAATTCTGTTATGTGTATTTTCAGGAATAATATATTCGATTACGACAGACATGCCAAGATTTTTTAGAGCAACCGAAAGCGAAATTACACAGGTTAATAACGAGTTTTTTACTGCGAGGGCCGCTTTACCTATTCCCGAACAGGATTTTACGGAACAGGCAAAGGAAAAGTATGAACAGCTCGCGTCAGATGACGATGTCCCTGAAGGCATGACACGCGCAGAAGTCATTAAGGAAATTAAAAATATAATGCAGGTTGCCAGCCGAGCGGCTGATGTTGGATATCCTCTCTATTGGGAATTCGAGAATGTCAAGCCTCTTGCTGACAGCATATTTATTAGATTTAAATATGATGTTTTAAAGGAAACGCCTGATTCCCAGGTTTACGGATTATGGGAAGCCGGCGATCCTGTTTCTATAAAAACCGGCGCTCCCGGCAAGACACCGGTTTTTGCAAAGGATTTCAAACATTCGTCAGGGACTTTTCATGAAATTGAAGTCTCCTCGGATGTTATACCGGAAAGCGGAAACCTGGCTGTTGTTTTTGTCAACCATCCCTCGAATGATACTGTAGTTATATTCCCGAAGGACGGTATGGAGGTTTTATTCAAAGCCGACAGTTTCACCATGAACTTCGTTAGGTCGATTATTTTAATTTTTTCCCGCCTGGTTTTTCTGGCATGTTTGGGAATATTAGCTTCGACTTTCCTGTCGTTTCCTGTTGCTATTTTACTTTGCCTGGTAATATTTGTTACATCAAGCTTCAGTGTCTTTGTCCTGGATTCATTTCGTTTCCTCAGTACTAACGTGGGTTTGGTTTATACCTATACTCTTAAGTGGATGGTTCATCTTTTGCCGCAGTTCGATAAATTTAATCCGACGAAATTTTTAGTTCAGGCCCGCTTATTAAGCTGGTATGTTCTGGGACAATGTATTCTTTTTATGGTTTGTATTAAAGCTATTTTGCTTTTAGCTCTTGCGTTCCTTATTTTTACATATAGGGAAATTGCAAAAATCATAATTTAAAGTGCCTAAAATGCCTAAAGTTAAAAGTGTCTAAAGTTGGTTTGAATAACTTTAGCTCACTTTAGACACTTATAACTTGTTTTTACTTATGCGTACACGTGATTTTATAATTGTATCTGTTTGCATTTTATTGACGGCCGGTCTGCTCATAGCGGCGGGATTGCAGCTTGAACCGATTAACAGCCAGAGACAGGAAATGAAGCTGGTTATCGACAAGCCTGAAAATATTCCTCCGACACTGGCTTTTGCTACGGTAGCGACCGGCGCGTTTCGAGGCCTTCTCGTAGATTTCCTCTGGATCAGGGCAGACAGATTAAAAGAAGCAGGACAATTCTTTGATGCAAAACAGCTCGCGGAATGGATTACTATTCTGCAGCCTCGTTTCGCATCGGTATGGGAATTCCAGGCATGGAACATGGCCTATAACATCTCTGTCGCTATTCCCGAAACGCAGCCTGAACAAAGATGGCTCTGGGTCAGGAACGGCTACGAGCTTATTCGCGACCAGGCCATCGATAAATATAAGCTCAAAGATATAGGGCTTTATCATGAGATTGCCAGAATTTTCCAGCATAAGATTGGAGGCGTCTCGGATGAGGACCACAAATACTATAAGCTTCAGCTTGCAATGCAGATGCAGCCTCTTGTAAGCCGGTCGGGGGATGTACCGTTTACAAACGAAGATTTCGACCTTCTTGCCCAGGCACCTGCCACGTGGCAGGAAATTATCAGAGATGCCAATGTTGCCGAATTTGTAAATGCTTTGAAGTCAGCAGACAGCAAATTTACCGAAGAAAGTGGTTTTGTCGGAAATTATTTATCTCTGCGTCAAAATGCTTCGAGGTATAACGAGGATGCCGGTAAAGTTATAGACAGGTACAGAGGCTCCGATATTCTTAAAAAATTCGATTATTTTGCCAAAGCGTATCAATTGACAAACCTCTGGAAGCTCGATCCTGTTATGATGCGCAAAATAAATCAAAAGTATGGTCCCGTGGAAAACTTGTCAAATGTTGATTGGTTGAGCGACTCGTTGCCTGAAAAGTCTGACATGCCAGACAGGTCAGTCTCGTCTGACGTGCACCTGCCGATGGATTGGCGCCTTGCTGACAGTCACGCTATTTACTGGGCTGAAAAAGGTTTGGAGGTCGTAACTCTTGACTCACAGGGAAAACCGCGAGCAACAGGTGAAGGACCGCACGATATTGGGTCGGATGAGACAAATACCGATCGTATTGTTTTTCATAGTTTGCAAAACCTGTTTCGCATGGGAAAGATGATAATCTTCGAGACGGAAGTTCCCGTTCCATCGAGTGATCCTTCGCTCGGGCCGCAGACAACCAAAGCCAGGCAGGTTTTTTTAAGGCCGGATGTAAGGTATTTCAAGCCTTATAATGACTACATGCTGAAAATGCTGAAAAAATATGACAATGACGCAAATCGCGGTACTTATCAGACTATTCAGGATGGTCATCGTAATATGCTTAAAAATGCCGTGTTTTTATTTTACCAGTCGGGACACAAGGAGCAGGCGCAAAATATTTATAATTACATGAAAAAACTATATCCATTGCCTGAATTTGATGTTCCGCTTAAAGAATATGCGACGAGTCGTTTGCTCGAGGAGCTTCGGAATTTTGGTTTTCAGGATGCTATGGAGCAGGTAACTGCGATTTTAAGGGAAGGTTATTATTACCTTTCCATCGATGATGATGATTCCGCAGCGTCAAGTGAGAGCACTGCTAAGGAAATTTATGATTATTATATATCGTTAAACAGGGGGTCAAGGATTGATTTGCCCGATTTTAATATCTTAAAAGCTTCGTCTTTGAGGGACTTTCTTAACGATGAGCAATTCCCTGAGTATTTGAGGAGCAGGCTAATAAATAAAATACAAATCCTCAACCCCGGTTTATATAAATTATTAGCTGACGAAGAAAAGAAAAAAAACCAGAAAACAGAATAAATCTGTATTTAATTAACTTGACAATAAACGATTTTTACGGACTAATCTTCGTTCATTATGAACGAAATAGCAATGAAAGCTCTTACAGTCTCTCAGAGACAGGCGGTACTTCACAAAGATGGACCTTTGCTTGTGCTCGCTGGCCCCGGCAGCGGCAAGACCCGGGTAATTACATATCGCATCGCATCCCTGATAGAATCAGGTGTTCGACCCTATAATATCTGTGCAATAACATTCACTAATAAAGCGGCTGAAGAAATGCGTCAAAGAACATTTTCCTTTAGCTCAAGTGCAGGCGCACAAATCAGCACTTTTCATTCCTTATGCGTGAGGATTCTGCGAAAATATGCTTCTGCGGCGTCAATAAAGCCTGGTTTCAGCGTTTACGATGAAGCAGACCAGGCTAAGTGTGTTAAGCAAGCAATAAAAATGTGCGAGCTTGACTCGACTAATTTTACGCCTGGCAGAATGCTCGATGCTATTTCTACATTGAAAAACAAACTTGTAGATGCTCAAACTTTCCAGGATGAAGCTGATGATTTTTTCTCAAGTAAGCTGGCCAAAGTATATTCTATCTATCAGAGACTTCTTGGCGAACGTAACGGGCTGGATTTTGACGATTTGCTTATGAAAACGGCTTTTTTGCTCCAGGGTAATGCTGATGTTTGCCGCGAGCTGAACGAGCGTTTCAGGTATCTTTTGATAGACGAATACCAGGACACGAATCACGCCCAGTATGTGATTAGTAAATACCTTGTTTGTCATCATAATAATATTTGTGCGGCGGGGGATCCCGACCAGTCCATTTACCGCTGGAGAGGGGCTGATATACGAAATATCATGGCTTTCGAGAAGGACTTTCCCAACGCAACTGTTGTTAAGCTGGAAGAAAATTTCAGAAGCGCAGCCGCTATCCTGAAAAAAGCTGATAATTTGATTGCGTGTAATAAGAATCGAAAAGAAAAAGTGCTTATCCCGACAAAGCAGGAGAAGGGTTCTGTAAATGTTACCGGTTTCGTTGATGAAACGGCAGAAGCACAAATGATTGCTGAAACAATAAAAGAAATGGCAGGAAAAGGCAAATCTTTGAAAGAAACAGCGGTTTTTTACCGCGTTAATGCCATGAGCAGGATTGTCGAGGAAGCGTTTGTTCGTAATCAAATACCGTACCAAATCGTGCGAGGCGTGGAATTTTACAGGAGGAAGGAAATACGGGATTTGTTAGCGTATCTGAAAGTTTTAGTCAATCCTGATGATGAAGTTTCGCTCTTAAGAATCATAAACACTCCCGCACGAGGCCTGGGAAAAGTTACGATTGATAAGGTGAAAAATTTCACAACTGACCATCGCATCAGCTTTTACGATGCACTGAGCAAATCGAAACAAATTGATTCTCTTGCGTCAGGAGCACAAGCCAAGCTCGCTGTTTTTTATAATATGCTCGAGCATTTCAAAAAGGAAATTACTGGAAAAGCAGCGCCAATCGCAGAACGTGTTTTTAAGGAATCAGGCCTGGAGCAGTCTTATCGTGCATCTGGAATAGAAGGTCAGAATGCAATTGAAAACGTGAATGAATTGATAAGCGCGGCAGCGAAATTCGACCAGCAACCTGCTGCGACTGTGCGCGAGCACGGCGGGTCAGACGAATCAACTTTGCTTGAGTTCTTGCAGCAGATTTCACTTTTCAGCGATGCCGACGCCTATGATACAGCAATAGACTCTGTAGCACTTATGACGCTTCACGCCGCGAAGGGACTCGAATTTGAAAATGTTTTTATCGTAGGTCTCGAAGAGGGCATATTGCCGCACCAGAGGGCCAATTACCAGGAAAATGAAGATGAGCTTGAGGAGGAACGAAGGCTGTTTTTTGTGGGTATAACGCGCGCAAAATCAAACCTTAACATAAGTTACGCCAAATATCGTACAATTCAGGGCCAGTCTCTCAGGTCTGTGCCATCACAGTTTTTATATGAGCTGGACAGTGATTTTGAAAAACATGAAGAATCAGTCAATTTGGAACCGGATGAATATCCTGATTTGCAGGAAGAACATTCTGATTTAAAGTATTTCGCACCTGGTCAGCTTGTTCGTCACGAATCTTTTGGTTTGGGAAGAGTAAAAAAGTTTGTCGATATGGGAGCGAACAGTATTATCTTAGTGCAATTTAATACTGGGCAGACTAAATCATTGATGTTAAAATATGCCAATCTCTCGAAGATTGATGGTTTTGGTGATGATTAAAGTTCCGTAGTAAAGGATGATTCGAAATGAATAATTCAAGGGTCGGATTATATTATAAAAATGTTTTAGCGGATATAATTGGCAGCGAACACGGTATAACCATGCAGCAATGGGATAGTTTAGCAAAAAATACATCACCGTTAATTTCGAGGCTCAATAAAGAAAGGAAAGAAGGTAAAACACCTTACAGAGACCTGCCTTTTAATACACAAATTAGCCAGGATGTACAGGATTTAGCTTCCGGGTTTGATGAAAAATGTGAGAATCTTGTTGTTTTGGGCATTGGCGGCTCTGCTCTTGGAAATATCGCCCTGCAGACCGCGTTGAATCCTTATATGTATAACATCGACCAGGTACAGAGGGAAGGACCTCGTTTATTCGTATTTGACAATGTTGATCCCCGGCAATTCGGCTCGTTCCTGGATTGGATTTCCGACAAGCTCGATAAAACAGTTTTTAATGTGATTAGTAAATCCGGCCGCACATCGGAAACAGCCGCTCAATTTCTGATTGTTAATCAAATGCTTTTAGATATTCTTGGACCGGATAGTCTGCGCGACCATGTTGTTGCTACAACTGACGCTCATAAAGGTACGCTTCGCACGATAGCTGATGAATTAAACCTGAGATGCCTCGAAGTTCCGGATGGTGTCGGAGGAAGATTTAGCGTTTTGAGCGCGGTCGGCCTGTTCAGTGCTGCTATGTGCGGCATTGATATCGATGAGCTTCTTGAAGGTGCTCGTGATATGGATGAGCGTGTGAGCAATGAAAACTTCCACGGAAATCCTGCCGCAATAAATGCTGCTATTCAACATCATTTTTACAATCGAGGCAAAAATATTTCGGTAATGATGCCTTACTGTTACGCGCTAAAAGATTTATGCGACTGGTACAGGCAGCTTTGGGCCGAAAGTCTTGGAAAAGAGGATAATCTAAAAGGCGAAAAAGTCTATGTTGGTCCAACCCCGGTAAAAGCGCTTGGTACTACCGACCAGCATAGCCAGGTTCAGTTGTATCGTGAAGGTCCGAACGATAAATTGTTTACTTTCCTTCAGGTGAGTAATTTCGAGAAAGATGTCGAGATAGGCCCGGCGCCGGGCTGTGCGCCTGAGCTTGGTTTCCTTGCAGGGAAAAATTTAAGCAACCTGATCAACAGTGAAAAAGTGGCAACTGAATATGCACTCTTACAGAGCGGGCGTCCCTGTATGACTGTTCACTTTGCTAAGGTTGACGCTTATAGTGTAGGCCAGTTCATATACCTGTATGAAGTAACGACCTCTTTTGCCGGTGCATTGTTCGGTATCAATCCTTATAACCAGCCGGCGGTTGAGCTGGGGAAAGAGGCAACATTTGCTCTTATGAACCATCCTGATTATGAAGATTTGGCCGGGGAAATTAGCCCTTTGGCTATTATTGAAGATGATTATTTTGTTTGATTGATTTGTAATTTTATTCTGACATACGGAGAGTTGCGATGAATTATGCAGTGATATTGGCAGGAGGCAGCGGGAAAAGATTGTGGCCCCTGAGCCGACAAAAACGTCCTAAACAGGTGCTGAAACTTTTAGACGGCCAAACGCTTCTGCGCCGGTGTTTTGAGCGACTGAAACCTGTATTCGATACGCGAAATATTATTGTTCTTACCAACGCCGGCTATGTAGATGTAGTCAGTGAGAACCTTGCTGATTTACTGCTGGATAACATAATTGCCGAGCCTGCTGTTCGTGACACTGCCGGGGCGATAGGCCTGGTCTCGACAATCCTGAGCAAATATGATTCCGATGCTACTATTGCAGTAGTAACTGCAGACCAGGTTATACAGCCGGACGAGGTTCTTCAGCAGGCTATAAAGGATGCTCTTGTCTTTGTAAATAAAAATCCCGAAAAGATGGTAACTTTCGGCATCAGGCCTGCGTTTCCCAATACCGTTCTTGGTTATATAAAATGTTCCAATCCCCAAAAAGTTCAGGATTGTCAGAACAAAGTATTTTCAGTCGAAGCATTTAAGGAAAAACCGGACGAAGAAACGGCAAAACAATATCTCGAAGACGGCCGGTATTTCTGGAATTCGGGTATGTTTGTTTGGAAAGCGAAGACAATACTGGCAAATATCGAAAAATATTTACCGCAGGCGGTTGAGCCGCTCTCAAAAATCCGTTCCGCCTGGGATAGTCCCAGCCAGCAGCATGTTCTGAAAGAGTGGTTCGTAAAGCTGCCTAAAATCAGTATCGATTACGCGGTTATGGAAAAGGCGGAAAATATTTATGCCATTAAGCTGGATTGTTCATGGCTTGATATGGGTTCTTTTGCCGCACTGGCTGATATTATCAGTTCAGATAAACATAATAATATTGTCGTTGCCGAGAAAAGTGAGCTGCTTGATTGCAGTAATAATATCATTGTCACTGAAGACAACGGACATCTCATCGCGGCTATCGGGCTGGATAATATGATTATAGCACACAGTCCCGATGCTACTTTCGTGTGTCCTGTTGATCAGACCCAGAGGATAAAAGAGCTTCTTGAGCTAATACAGCAAAATACGGGTGATAATTATCTTTAGTATTTGACAAATCAATATTATAAATGAGATACCTTGCTATAGATTATGGTACCAAACGCACAGGTCTGGCGATTTGCGATCCGAGCGAGACGATAGTCTCTCCGCTGGCAGTTATCGATTCCCGGAAGGGATTGCCTGATAAGATAATAACGATTATTAAAGCTGAGAATGTCGAAGCTGTTGTAGTGGGATTGCCCTTGAATATGGACGACTCAAAAGGCTTTCAGGCACAGCTTGCATTGAAATTTGCCGAGCAGTTAAAAATAAAAGTGCAAATTCCTGTTTATTTACAGGACGAGCGTTTGAGCAGTTATGCGGCTGAGGAAAAACTCGCGATTGCTCAATATACCAGGTCAAAGAAAAAGAAGCGTCTTGACGCTGTAGCTGCCGCTGAGATCTTGGAACTTTTTCTACAGCAAAAACCATCCCAAAATCAAACTTGAAAATAAAGTATTTATAACTGGTAGAATTATCTATATGTATCAGTTATAATCTCCACAAAAGCTGAAGACCATATTCTGTAGTGTTATTTTTCGGCTCTATAGTATATCCAAATGATGGCACATATTCGGTATCTGAATCGTTGATATTCCAGTAACGAATAAAAGGCTCAATTGTTAAAACTCCAGCCTTTGTTTTATTTTGTATCCTGAGAGCACCGCGTAAGCCGCATCCGGTTCTCTGGCGATTTTCAACGTCTGACAATCCTGTTCCAAGATCACTAAGATAACTTTTTTGATTACCCCACGTCAGGATATCAACCTCTAAATTGCATCCCCATGACCAGTTATGCACGAATTTGCCGTCAAGCTGATATTCTATCGGAAGATAAATGTAATTTGATTCTCT
>CAYSHS010000036.1:0-16296 GCA_964430845.1 uncultured Pirellulales bacterium
AGTATTTCTTGATTTCAGCAAGTGTCTTTTCTTTTTGACTTTTTTTTCCTTTTTTTGTTTCCGATTTTGGAAAACGTTTTCGGTTATGTGAATGGTGTCGTACGTTCATGAGTATGTGGTATTCTAGATTTTGATTTGTTTAAAGAAAATTCTTACAATTCTAATTTTGAAGATGTTTATGCTCAAATACATGCTGATGGCACAATGATTGATATTCGAAGAGAGTTGGAATCACGAATCTATGACTATTTTGATTGTCTCGAACTTCCTCTTAAATCAACGATATATGACTACCTTGTTTTGTCTCTTCGTAAAAAAGATGTTATTGCCACGTTCAATTGGGATCCATTTCTTATTCAAGCTTTCAGACGAAATGGACACATTGGAAACCTTCCACAATTACTTTTCTTGCATGGTAATGTGAAGGTGGCATTTTGTATCGAAGACAAGGTCCTTGGTATAAAAGGAAATCGCTGTAGTTTTTGCAATCAACTTCTACAACCAACTTCACTCTTATATCCTATTACTAAAAAAAACTACGAGTCAGATCCAATGCTATCTACACAATGGAATAATATGAAAACTTATATGGCAAATGCATTTATGTTTACTGTTTTTGGTTATAGTGCTCCCGACTCAGATATAAGTGCTGTTGAACTCCTTCAAAAGGGTTGGGGTTCCTCGGAACAAAGATCTATGGAGGACATTGAGATAATTGATAAAAAGCCGGAGGATAAAATAGTTAAAACATGGAAATCTTTTATTTATTCACACCATTATTCTGTAATATCAGATTATTTTGATTCAAGTTTAGCTCGGCACCCTCGAAGAACAGGTGAAGCTTTACATATAGGACAGATAATTCATGGTATGTGTGCAGAAGGTAATCCAGTTCCAAGAAACCGATGCCTTAGTGATCTTCAATTCTGGTTCAGAGAGTTACGTGAATCAGAAGATAAATACACAAAACAATTCTTTCAAAATAAACCTTGATATGGCTAAATATACAGGTAATTTATGCATCTACATGGCTAAAATTACAGGTAAAAAAAGTAAAAATTTACAGATTCGCATTCACTGAATTGGAAAGCGGGGCGACTTTGTCGGGAGTTAATATCCTAAAATCATAAGATATCTTAAATCACTAACATCGAAAACAAAATAAAGGTTGTTATCCTATATTCCTTGCAAAACCAGCATAATCTTCATTTTCAGTCAGGAAATATGCACTTTTTTTTCGTTTTCGTGAAAATTATGCAACTATTTTGTGTTTTTGAGCGTCTTTATTACCAAATTTGGTGAAATATGGCCAAAGTATTGGAAATTCTGTTTTTAGTGTTAAAATAGGATGTCCTGGTTATTGTTTTTAAAAGTCTTTACAGAAAAGGATGGAAATCATGGTTAAAAATGTGATGGGACTGAATTTTTTGGTTGTTTTAATGTTTTTAGCTGCTATGACCGGCTGCGGTAATAAAGATGAAGTAAATGCCATTAAGGAAGAGCTTGCAAAGACTCAGGATGAATTGCGATCATGTCAAAAAAGATACGAAGCGGTATCTGCTGATTTGAAAATTGCGAAAGCTTCCCAAAGAAATCTTGGTACGCAGCTTGACAATGTAGATGATACTTCAAAAACAATACAGGAACAATTAAATATATATGCACAACAAGTAGTTACTCTCACGGCACAAGTCAATCAGCTCAACACAACCATTACTGAACAGGAAGCTATCATAAACGAACAGGATAATATCATAGCCGAGCAGGAAGCAGCTTTGCAGGAATTTACGGACATGACCGGGCAGACGCAAAATGGTTATTAAAAATGTGTTGCAGCCCCATGTTCCCTTTGTTATTCATAACCGCGGATTAACCCAGCGCGACAGAGCCGCAACCAAATATTTTGAACCGCTGATAAACGCTGATGAACACGGGCTTTTTACTCTGTATGTCATTCCCGTGAAGAGTCTGCCCTGAGCGAAGTCGAACGGGCGGGAATCTATTCACCATTCGCTGATTACTATTCGCTTTTTAACTATCCGCTATATGCTCCAAGCTTAAGTTGAAAGGAAGAAATTGAACATTTTGCTCGGATTTCAAGTAGATAGTCTTTGTAATATTATTTAATCAGAAACCCGGAGGTTTTTATGGCTTATCATTCGGGAGCATCGGATAATAGAATTTTAATCGGTATCTTAATAGGGATTGTCTGTATAGTCGGTGTGATTGCTGTTTTGCGATTCGATGCAACAGGCGAAAGAGGCAGCGGCCTTGGCTCTGATTTCGAGTATAATATCGATGAGCTATCTAAAATCGATCCCAGCCTGATAATTTATAAGGAAGATACTCTACCTGTAAAAACGGGATTTTCCATAACACGCGCAGTAGCGGCAGATGAAACGGGAACTATTTATATTGCTGGTGATAATGCTATCAGGGTATTTGATGATAAAGGCGTAGACTTGAGTGAAATTGTGCTAAAGTCCGAGCCGCGATGCCTTGCTATTGAGAACGAAGAAAATAACATGGCAATTTATATCGGAATGAAAGACCATATCGAAATATATCGCGGCGGAAAGCTTTCCAAAACATGGCAAGGTCTCGGTGACAAAGCCGTCCTGACGAGTGTCGCGGTTTCTGATGAAAATGTATTCGCCGCTGACGCAGGAAATCGCGTGGTTATTCGTTATGATAAAAATGGCAGCATCGTCAATAAGATTGGTGAAAAAGACGAAAGCAGAAACATTCCGGGTTTTGTAATCCCAAGTCCATATTTCGACCTCGCAGTTGGAAGGGATGGGTTGCTTAGAGTTGTAAATCCCGGAAAGCAGAAGATAGAAGCATACACTTTCGCAGGCGACCTCGAATTCTCGTGGGGTGAATATTCCAACGGTATAGAAGGTTTCTGCGGCTGCTGCAATCCGGTGAATTTCGCAATCCTTCAGGGCAAAGAACCTTCCGGCGAAGAAGACTGTTTTATAACCTGCGAGAAAGGCCTCACGAGAGTGAAAGTATATAATAATGAAGGCAGATTTATGGGTGTTGTTGCCGGCCCGGCGCAATTGATAGAAGGCGGAAAAGCGGAAGTCTGCAGCTCTCCCGAGCAATGCCAAATGGGAGGCTTCGATGTCGCTGTTGATTCTGCAGGAAGGGTAATTGTGCTGGATACTATCAAAAATATCGTTAGAATATACTCTTTAATCGAAAAGGAGTAAATTCTGTAAAATTGTGAATAAAGGTGTCATGATTTGAATAACAGTAAAATAAATGAAACTGGAATCGACAATGAGACCCTGACACGAATGGCGGTTCGTTAAGGAGCTTTCAACCCGGTTTTCAAGCTAATTTCAAGGTTTTTCTTGCTTAAGCAACCGCTATTCAATTTTCCTTAGGCAAACAGGCAGATGTGTAGGATTCCTTAAAAATAATGAAGTTCTTTTAGGAATTTTAAAACGAAATCGAATCTTTATCGTCTATATAGACAGTAAGCAGGAATTGTATCGAAAAGACCGTGTTTAAAAGTTGGTAACCGGGAAATATTAGCTGATATTGTTATTGTATAAAGATATTGAAAGGGCAGACCAATGGATGCTAATACAAATCAAAGAACCTTAAAATCAACTCTTTTCGTGATTCTCATCTTCTTAGTGGCGCTGTGCATCCCCCAAAATGCAAAAGCTGAAAAAGAAACAGAAAAACCTTCAGATGAATTTATAAACAAACTTGCTAACAAAGCAATAGATGGAAATTCCGTGGACAGATCCGGCGGAAGTTCATTAGGGTCGAATAGCCAGGCAAAAATAGAAGCCTGGAAAGTTAAACATCGTGAAATCGATGCATTGATAAAGCGTGAGATGCGGTTTGGAATATCTTATGATCTGGTAAAGAAAACAGTTCCTAAAGACCAGTTGCCGGTACTATACACATTACTTGATGATGAAAAATATGCTCCTTACTGGGCTAATATCGCAAAGGTAATTGGCCTTATCAGCGATGATCCCAATTCCGTACCTGTACTTTTGAAATATTTGCAGCGAGATGACGGAAAAAAGGTGAATGATCTGATAGGTAAGATTTGGACTCTTGCGTATACTGGTAAAATTGGAGGAGATGCCGCTGATGCAATATTGAAAAAGGCAAATACAAAAGAAGGCGCGAAAGAACTGGTAAAAGACTGGCTGGATGAACAATTATGGCAGGAAAAAGATTATGATAAAGAATATGTGGTTGGGTATATACGAAATGCAGCATTGAAGGGTCTTATATTTACAGGTAAACCAGAAAATTGGAAGATTATCGAAGATTTGTATAATCAGAATAAGGAAATCACAATAAAAGACGGGAAAAGAACTGATATCATGGGACGCCTGACCGAAGCCATGGGAACAAGAGATTTTATTGTCGATCATAATAATGATGTTGAAGCTTACTTTCGCATTGAGCATGATAAGTTACCGGGTACTATGAGCAAATACATTCAGAAATATCGTTTTAGTTATTGAAAAAACAGGCTTTGATAAGAGGTGAAAAATAGGAAATAAAGGAAAATTCGGCAGATTGTTTATAGCCGGAATTATCATATTTTGCACTTTTGTAGTGACTATATCCACCAAAGCAGATGCGAATAATCCGGCGGACAAACCAGCAGCAGTTCCCGGAATAACTGTACCCAAAGAGATGGAACAATTTATAAAGTTTCGAGCGATAGACTCGGGAATGAACTATGATTTATTGAAAACAACGATTAAAAAGGATCAACTGCCCCTATTATATCAGCTTCTTGCCGATGCAGTCTATGCGCCTTATTGGCATAATATCGCAAGGATAATCGGCTACATCAGCGACGATCCTGATTCCATACCTGTACTTCTGACCTATTTCCAGAGAAATGACGGTTCGATAGTTGAGTCTCTTGTGGGTAAGATTTGGAGCATAGCACTGATTGGAAAAATTGGCGGCGAGAAAGCCGACCCTATTTTGAAAAAGGCTCTTACAAAAGAAGGAATTGAAGAGCTTGCGAAACTGTGGATAGACAAAGAAGAGTGGAAAAAAGGCAGGGAAAAACTTGGTAAAGATTTTGTAATTGAATATACACAAAACGCGGCTATACAGGGTCTTGTATATACCGGAAAAAAGGAAAACCGGGATATTGTCGAGAAACTATATAACGAGCAAAAGGAAATCTCCTTAAAAAATGGAAAACAGACAAGCATGATGTCGTATTTAGTTGATGCTATGGCAGTAAAAGCTTTAATTGCGGATAATAAGAATGATGTCGAAGCATTCTTTCGTAAAGATGGGCAGATTATACCCGGAACTTTAAGGCCATATATAGAAAAATATACTTTAAGGAATGCTTTAAATAAATGAGCTTGTCTCATTTCTAAGTTACTGAATGATATTGTGTCACCATGAGCTTCATAAGGAATATGTCAGGTATAGTAATATTTATAAGTGAGTAAATTGTTTGTCCCACTAATTCTGCATAGCGGGAAAAGACGTAATACCGTATTCAATTTGGGAGGTAAAAAATGAACACTAAAACATACCACAAAATCCAGAGTGTAATACTATTGTTATTTATATGCCTTAATACATCCCAAGGGCGTTTTCCTGCACCTACATACGCACCTGTAGAACGATTATTAACTAATGCCGCCGCATATACCAGGGAAAATCCGAACAATGCAAATGGATACTATATACTTGGTCGATTGAATTACATGGCATTTGCCAGTAAAACGTCAATAATTATGGAGACGTGGCCTGGAAAAGATACTGCGCTTGATATTGACCCTTATTGGGAAAATACTTCGAGTTTTGATTCGAGGATACTCAGAGCACAAGCTGAAATTCTTGTTTTAAAGGAATTAGGATATGAATCAATATCTGATTATCCTCAAAGAGAAAGATCCAAGCTGAACGAATTAATTAAAGAGAAACAAACTGAATTGCAAAAACAAAACTGGAAACTCCCAATATTAAATCAAAACGAACTCATTCAGTATGCAAGGCAAGCGATAATAAATTTTAAAAAGGCAATTGAACTGGATAATAAAAACGGCTTGTACTACCTGGGTCTTGCCAGTCTTCTCGAACAATATGTCGAATATTTGAAAAAGATAGATTTAAAAGAAGTTCCAGAAGAATTCAGGAACATAATCCTAAGCCAGGCAAGGGACTATTATTATGATGCTTATGAGCTTTCTATTAAACAAGACCTTTTGATTGATGGAAAACCCGTGACAGGCCTGAAATCTTTGGTTGGATACGAAGCGGGTAATAATTATATACGACTTGCTGAATCTGATAAATTGGGTTCAGAAGATGATAAGATAAGAATTACTGATGTAAAGAAAAGAATCAAACAGTTGGATAGTTTAACAAAAGAACGTGTCACTCCAATTATTTTTACATTGGAAAGAATAATATCCCCTGCTGATTTGCTTGAGCGCAATTTACAGATCAAATTCGATCTTGATGGTGATGGCGCAACCGAATTATGGCCCTGGATGAAAACTACGACCGGGATTCTTGTATGGGATGAGGATGGTAAAGGTGAAATTACTTCAGGAAGGCAAATGTTTGGCTCAGTTACATGGTGGCTGTTCTTTAATGACGGCTATCACGCACTCGATAGTCTCGATGATAATAGGGACGGAAGATTGAGCGGCACAGAACTGAAAGGTATCGCAGTATGGTTCGATACGAATTCCAATGGCAAATCCGAGCAGGGAGAAATAAAAACGCTTGACGAACTTGGGATCATTTCAATATCGACAAAATCAACAAGCATAGAAAACGGCTGGCCCGCAAACAGAAAAGGCATAAAACTAAAAACAGGCCGGACAATCCCGACTTACGACTGGATTGCTTCACCAATGTTTTAATTTATATAATGATTCCAAAATTAATTTAGGCGAAGAATTGGGATAAGGATAGGAGGGAAATTAAAGGTGTCAAGATTCTTTGCGGGATAAATAACAAAATGAAGATTGCCACAGTCATACGCCGGCAACGGACTCCTTCGCAATGACAAAGGTTATGAAATCTGCTTTCATGTGCGAAAGGGCGGGTGGAAGGTTCTTATTATCCGGGGATATCAGACTAAGGATGAAGAAAAGCTGATATATTAGACTATACAAAAAATAAAAAAGAAGGAATCCCGGTCAGGATTTTCTGAAGACGGCGACGACGTTTTCGACTTCGACAACGAAAAGCCTGTTATCGCCCTCGAAATCGACTGGGATTGCGCCTTTGGGATTGAAAAGTACTTTGTCGTATTGTCGTAATGGAATGTCCGGTGAATTCTGTACTTCTGCGGAAATAGTTACGATACGTCCTGTGATTGTTGGAATTTCGATATTATCCGGAAGCTGTATGCCGCCTTTGGTCTGCTTTTTGTCCTCATCCTTGCGAATAAGAACACGCTTGCCTATCGGCTCAACTATCTCAAATGTCTGCGGCTCTGTCTGTTTTGGTTTTTTCATCGTAATTTCACACCCATAAAACAAATCCTGTTCTCAGTTGATTATTATACCCTCATCCCGCTAAATATGCAAATCCACCTTTATATTTCAGTCTGGGTCATAAGCTTTTTCAGCAAGGCTCTCTGGAAGTGGAGTCTGTTTTCAGCCTGGTCGAAAATAATCGAATTCGGTGATTCCGTGACTTCATCTGAAATTTCGAGGCCCCTGTAAGCAGGCAGGCAGTGCATAATCTTCACACCTTTTGGTGCCGCTTTTACCAGGTTTGCATCAACCTGGTAGCCTTTGAAATCTTCAATACGTTTTTGCTTTTCGCTTTCCTGTCCCATGCTGGTCCATGTATCGGTATAAATAACATTGGCATCCTGAACCGCCGAGACAGGGTCGCCTATTTGCTTAACACAATCAGGCGAAATATGATTAGCCTGCCCGATACTTTCCATGTCAAGCTCGTAACCTGATGGAGAGGCTACAGTTAATTTCATTCCAAATTTGGCACAGGCGTATGCAAGTGACCTTGCCACGTTATTTCCATCACCGATAAATGCGATTTTCAAATTTTTTATATCTTTGAAATGCTCTTCTATTGTTAAAACGTCAGCCATTGCCTGGCATGGATGCGACCAGTCTGTCAGTGCATTGATTACCGGCACAGTCGCATACTTCGCCAATTTAGTGACAGTGCTGTGCTCGAAAGTTCGTGCCATTATGCCGTCAACGTATCTGCTCAATACGCGCGCAATATCTTTAACAGGCTCGCGTTTCCCTATGCCTCCGATATCTTCAGGCTTAACGTAAATCACGTGGCCGCCAAGGTCTGTCATCGCGACCTGAAAACTGATTCGAGTCCTCAAGCTCGGCTTTTCAAAAAGCATAGCCAGAGTTTTGCCGGCCAGCGGCGATTCCTGGCTTCCGTACTTGTACAATCTCTTCAACCTGATACTGATTCGCAAAAGCTCCTTGAGAAATTCCGTCGGGCAATCGTTAATAGACAAAAAATCTTTCATTTTTAACTCCAATTTTTATAGCCACAGAGGGCACAGAGAACACAGAGGATATAAATTAAAATTATTTATTCATGCATTTAAGTTTATTTTCATTTGAGAAAAATATTTATATTAAAATACTTATTTATTTTATCCTAAGTCTAAATTATCCCAAGTCATTTTGGTAAGCTTCGTTCTAACAGCGATCATTAATTCCACAAAAGAGGAATCGTTACATTGTTTTAATAATCTATCTGTCCTTACAGCAATTTTTGTAATCAAATTATCATCCTCAAGAAGACAGCAAAAAGGATTCTCGTTTGGCTTTGGAGAGTCGTCTTTGGGAATTTCTTTTGAATTATTTGGCATACGAAATGCATCAAAGAGAGTTTTAAGACGATTATCAATATCGCCCCCTTGCGTAACAATACATCCAGGAGGCTCAGGTCTGAGAAAAGTAATATCTAATTCCGCAATTAAATTAAATTTTGAAGAAACTATAGATTTAAACTGAAAATCAGCCACACTTTTTGTGGGAATCATTGGTTGATCTGATGTATTAATGGGCCTAACTGAATCATAATTCACTTTTTCGAAATTACAAAGAGGTTCTTGTGTCCATAACACGGCAAGTTGTTTATGGAATTCACGTCGAATATTCTGCTTATCTTGTATGCTTCCATTAGCTTTTAATGGGCCTTGATATACTAATGTGAATTCCATGCCATTACTCAAAATAACTAATATTATTTCTCTGTGTCCTCTGTGTTCTCTGTGTCTTACTTTTAAATCCCTGTGAACTCTGTAGCTATCATAATGAGACTCTTTTTATACCATCTATAAGTCGTTTCTCACCGAAGTTGATTATCAAACCTCGTTTGAGATTAGTTGCTTTCAAATATGAGAGAATTTGTGCCAGTGCAACTTCCGGCAGTTTTGATAACGGTTTTATTTCTACAACCACCTCATTTTCAACAAGCAGGTCTATTTTTTGGCTTTTGATTACTTTTCCTTTGTAAATAACATCGGCCGGTTCTTGTCTTTTATGATTTATTTTCTGAAGCTCGAATTCGTAGCAGAGGGCTTCTTCGTAAATCGATTCAAGAAGGCCAGGACCAAGCTCTCGATGAACTTCAATAGCTGAAGCAATTATTTTTTCTGTTAATTCATCTGCCATTTTATTTTTCTCTGTGGCTTTACAGATTACTGAAAACACTATCCATAATATCTATCGCCCGGTCAATCTGTTCTGTGGTGACAATCATAGGCAGCATAAGCCGAAGGACTGTCCCCTGTGTGCAGTTGATTCTCAGGCCTTTTTCGAGACACTTATTTACTATCGGCTGGCCCGGGCCTGTCAGTTGAATTCCAATCATCAGCCCGACGCCTCGAATGCTGTCGATGGAAAAATGTTTCTTTTTTAGCAGCTCCAGTTTTTCCATCGTATATTTGCCGAGCTGGTCGGCTTTTTCGAGGAGATTTTCTTCCTCTATTGCTTCGATGACAGCTATCGCGGCGGCACAAACCAGGGCATTTCCGCCGAAAGTCGAGGCGTGTTTTCCCGGGACGAGCGAAGCCGCGACTTCTTCCTTTGCCATCATCGCGCCGATGGAAACTCCGCCGCCGAGCGCCTTGGCCAAAGTCATAATGTCAGGCTCGACATCGAAATGCTGGTACGCGAACCATTTTCCTGTTCTGCCAACGCCGGTAGTTACCTCATCGCAAATCATCATCGCACCGTGCTCATCACACATTCTGCGAATCTCTTTGAGGTAATCCGGGTCGGGAATGTTTATTCCGCCTTCTCCCTGGATAGGCTCGACCATAACAGCCGCAACTTCATCGTCAAAAGCAGCTTCCATTGCCGGGACATCATTATAGGGGACATAGATAAATCCGGGCAGCAATGGCAATAAGCCCTCGTGATGCTTGGGCTGCGCCGTAGCTGTTAAAGTCGCGAAAGTTCGACCATGGAAACTGCCTTCGGTTGTGATAAATTTGTATTTTCCCGATTCTGTATGCAAGCGTGCCAGTTTTAACGCGGCTTCGTTGGCTTCGGCGCCGCTGTTGCAGAAGAAACTTTTCCCGCCGAATGCTCTATCGCTGAGTAGTTTTGCGAGCTTGCCCTGCGGCTCGGAGTAAAAAGTATTATCAATATGCAGAAGCTCGCCTGCCTGCTTTCGTATTGCTTCGACGACTTTCGGGTGACAATGACCGATTGCACTGACCGCCCAGCCCGGGAACATGTCGAGAATTTTATTTCCATCGGAATCGTAAAGGTAACAACCCTCGCCTTTTACAATCACACGCGGCAGGCGGCCGTAATTTGCGATAACGTATTTGTTAAATAATTCAATGGTTTCCTGTGTTGTCATTTTTATCTTATCCCTGTCTTTTCTTAATTTTTAATAATTTGTGTTCCAATTCCCTTGTCGGTATAAATTTCCAGCAATAACGAATGCCGGATTCTGCCGTCGATGATATGAGCTTTGTTAACTCCCGCATCGAGTGCGATCAGGCATGCCTCGACTTTCGGGAACATCGCATCAGTAATAATTCCGGCATCTATCATTTCCTTTATCTGTTTTTCATCGAGGGTGGAAATCCAGCTATCCGGGTCGTTTATATCCCTTCGTATGCCGTGTGTATCACTTACGACGACAAGTTTTTCAGCTTTTACTTCAGCAGCGACCTTACCTGCGGCACTGTCTGCGTTTACATTGAGCTTGCCGCCGATTTTGTCCTTGGCAACAGAAGCGATAACCGGAATCGTCCCATCGGCGCAGAGCTTAACCAGGATCTGGCTGTTTATATTGGTAATTTTTCCAACCAGCCCGAGGTCGAGTTTTCGTCCATCCGGGCCTTCAAGGCGCAGAGGCTCTGCAAACAGGACGCAGCTGCTCAGCGAATGCAGCGCCATAGTCTCGCATCCCAATTCTTCGAGCATTTGACAGATAGGTGTATTTATCTTGTGCACGAGCACATGCTCTGCGATTGTTAGTGTACGCTCATCGGTATATCTCCTGCCTTGTACCCAGGTTGCCTCAAGTCCGGCTTCGTTCATTGCCTTGGTAATGGCTTTTCCGCCGCCGTGAACTATAATCGGCCTTATGCCTACTGTGGACATAAAGGCTATGTCTGCAAGCAGCTCTTTCTGAAGAGCCATGTCGTCCAGAATGCTGCCGCCAAGTTTTACTACAACAATACGCCCGTGGAACTTCCGGATATACTCCATTGCTTCTATCAGGGCGCCGGCTTTTGCAATAGCTTCTTCCACTATTGTTACTCCTTAAAAACAATTTCATCCTTCGTAGTACTACGGAGAATGGAAACGAAACAAACCATTTAATGTATGAATATTGAGTCGGTTCGTCAAGTTATATTTATTTTAGAAAAACTTAAAACAAGAGTTTTGCAAAAATGGGAAAAGGCATATATTATTGCTTTTTTAGTTTTTGTCTGGTAAATTACTCTCACTTATGACACTTGCTATTGAAACTAACGGGTTGACGCGTCGTTTTGGAGAGCTATACGCGGTAGCCGGGCTTGATTTACGCGTAGAGGCGGGAAAGTTCTATGGCTTTCTTGGACCCAACGGGGCGGGAAAATCCACCACTATAAAAATGCTCACGGGCCTGCTTGCACCTACTCAAGGCTCGATGAAAATACTTGGTGAGGATATTACAAATTCCGAGAAGGCAAGACTGGTAAAAAAACGTATTGGAGTAGTGCCGGAAGAATTGGCTTTGTTCGATAACCTGACTGCACGTGAATATCTGACTTTCATCGGGCGCATGTACCAGCTTCCGAAGGATACGATTCACGAGCGTTGCCCGGAGCTTTTATCAATGATGAATCTTGATACTGAAGAGAAGAAGCTTACACTCGAATATTCGCATGGCATGAAGAAGAAACTTACATTGGCGGCGGCACTTATCCCGAATCCCGACCTGTTGTTCCTCGATGAGCCTTTCGAGGGCGTTGATGCTGTTTCCTCGCGCATCCTGCGTGACACATTGAAGCAATGCGTTTCTCGTGGTGCAACAGTATTTTTAACATCGCATGTTCTGGAAATAGTTGAAAAACTCTGTACAGATGTCGGAATTATCGCAAAAGGCAAATTAGTTCACCAGGACACGATGGAGCAGATTCGCCGGAGCGGCTCGCTTGAGGAGCGTTTCCTGGAAGCTGTCGGGAGCAATCAGGTCGAGAGGCGCAAACTGAGCTGGCTGGAGGAATAGATGGACTGGAGCCAACTTCACACAATACTCTGGCTGCGCTGGCGGCTGACTCGAAACCAATGGTCCCGCGGCGGACAAATTAATGCAATTCTTTCACTAACCATAATGATAATTGTGTTATTTGTCGGAACAACAGGAGGAATTGCCGGTATATTGGCAGGTGCTTTTGCACTGGATACAATAACGCCGGTTCGATTGCTGATAATTTGGGATGTAATTATTGCCGTATTTTTATTTGTCTGGATAATTAGTCTTGTTTCTGAGATTCAGCGGTCGGAAACGATAGATATAGGTAAGCTGCTGCATTTGCCTGTTTCACTAAAAGATGTATTCCTGATAAATTATATCGCTTCGCATATGACTTTCGCTATCATAGTGTTCGTGCCTGTAATGCTTGGCCTGTGTATCGGGCTTGCTTTAGGTAAAAGCTGGATTATGATATGGATGCTTCCCCTGGTTTTGGGATTTATTTTCATGATTACCTCGTGGACTTATTGCCTGCGCGGATGGTTAGTTACTCTAATGGTAAATCCGAGGCGCCGTCGCACAGTTATTGCGGTAGTTACGTTCACTTTCATATTAATAACCCAGCTTCCGAATTTGTTGGGAAATGTTTTTGGTCATCGAGACAGGCATCGTCCCGGTACAGCGGTAATGTCACAATCTTCAGAACAAACGACGCCTGTGCAGGGACGTAGTGAACGAGCTGTTTCTGCCGGTTTATTGGCAGCACACAGAATAGTTCCATTTCTTTGGATTGGAAACGGGGCAATGTCACTAAGCGACGGCAGTCCCTGGGCCGCCGTGCTGGGAGCGGCGGGGACTTTCGGCCTGGGCTGGCTGGGAATAAGGAGAGCTTACCGAACTACTATTCGTTTTTACCAGGGAGCATCAGGAACAGGAAAACAGGCAAAGGCAAAAACGAAAAGAGAAAAAGTCGTCACTTCCCGAAAAAACATCCTGGATGAGTCGATACCCGGCGTTTCAGATGAGACATCGGCGCTGGCACTGGCATTTTTCCAGGGCCTCAGGCGGGCAACCGAAGTGAAGATGATGCTGGCAACCAATTTTCTAATGCTGCTGTTTTTCAGCACGATGATATTCCTGCGTCATTCTTCCGGGGTCAGTGACAGCATAAAACCTTTTATCGCTGTCGGAGTTATAGCATTTTCTTTTTTCGGCTTAATCCAGCTTATGTTCAACCAGTTCGGTTTCGACAGGAGCGGCTTTCGGGCGCTCGTGCTTTCACCTGTTTCACGCAAATATATATTACAGGGAAAGAACCTTGCGTTCCTGCCTGTTGCTATGGGTATCGGGGGGCTGATGCTTTTGATTATCAGGCTGTTTCTTCATATATCACTCTTATTATCTTTTGCTGCAATCCTGCAATTGATTACTGCATATTTGCTTTTAAGCATTGCGGGAAATCTCGTATCCATATTTAATCCTTATCGAATTGCCGCCGGTTCCATGAAACCGACAAAAATGTCAGTCCTGAATACTATCATACTTATTTTGTCAAATATGCTGTTTCCGGCTGCAATAATTCCAATATTAATTCCGCCTGCCGCAGGATTATTTATATCAAAAACAGCTTCGCTTCCGGCAGGACTTGTCAACCTTGTTTTATCAGCAATACTCCTGGTAATTATCGTCTTCTTTTATCGGTTTAGCCTGACACATCTTGGCAATTTACTACAAAAAAGGGAAAAGATAATTCTTGAAATAGTCACGAAAGAGATAGAGTGAACTTTTCATAATAGCTATTATCAGCCTAAAAAAGAAGATTTTTTAAAAATACGTAGTTACTACAATTGACTTTTATATCTGAAATATGGTATTATAGATTATCCTGATGGTTTTATATATCTATTACTAAAATCAAGAGGAGGATACAAAAAATGCAAAGGTTAGCGTTCATAATAGTATGTCTGGTTATAATTGTTCCCTATGCCTTCGGAGATAATGAGCAATTAGAGTTTAATTCTCAGTTCATTTCAAGAACTTCACAAATACGGGAAAACAATAATGAAAATGTAGTCAGCGATACGGTAGGACGAGGGAGATTATTCGGAATTTTCATAAATGCAACTCTATATTGGCAGATCACAGAATCCATCGATACATACATTGCAGATTTGGAATCTGATGGCTGGCAGGTAGTGCTGTATACTGCTGAGGGAGGTATAGATTATAAAGAACCAGATCCAAATGAATGGACAAAGGAAGATTTCCTCTGTGAGTTGGAGGCCGCAGAACAACTAAGGGAATTATTGAAAGATGAGTATAATAAGGGAATGGTTGGATGTATTTTTATAGGAGAACTGCCTGCTGTATGGTATAAATATATAGAAGGTGGAGAGGAAAAAATAAAGGCAGTAGATCATTTCTTTAGGGACCTGAACAGTGATTGGAACGATACTGATGGAGATGGTCAAATTGATGAAAACACATACAAAGAAGGTGACTACCATCCAGAAATATGGATGAACAGGCTTTATGCAAACAGTTTGGATGGTGATGAAGTCGAGTTTATGGAGAATTACTTTTGCAAGAACCACGCTTACCGAATTGGGGAATTGACTTTACCTAAAAGAGCACTTGATTATGTTGATGACGATTTTGCTTGTTATGGATTCTTCCTGCGGGGTCTCTACGATGAAATAACAAAGGTAAATGATAATCAAATTACTACAGTAAGAGACTACAAAGAAAGACTAGTAGAAGGATATGAGCTTATTCGTGTTACCGTACATGGAAGTGGCCCTCAACATTGTTTTTATGATACTCCAGATTTTGCAACTGCCTATGCCCATTGTTATGTTCATTCACCTATTGCTCAGGCTGTTCAGTTGAGATTAGGTGCTGATGACAGCATAAAAGCATGGCTCAATGGCATAGCGATTTGTGAATTTTGCAGAGGTTCCATATCTGATGAAGTCGCCATGGAAGAGGATAGTGTAGATGTTCATTTGGATGAAGGATGGAACAGACTTATGCTGAAAATCGGTGATCAATCCGGAAATTGGAGATTCAGTGCCAAATTCACTGATGTTAATGGCCTTGATATAAACAATTTGTCATATTGTCTAAACAATCTAAAAGACCAACTTTTTTTTACATCAGGATATATTCATGACTGGCTTATAAATGGCTGGTACGAGAATCCTGACAAAGAAACATGTCTGAGTGAAATAGATTATCTTGGTGGAGAATCGTTGGTTTCACCCGGTGAGGGGGAATGGGATGGAAATAAACAATGGGAAGCTAAATCCTCTGAAACTAATGATATAAACCTAAATAATATTTTCAATAATAAAACATACATAGGGTATCAAGAGGTTGTAAATATTGATCCGTGTTGTTTTTTCTATGATTCCTACTCATGTCATACGTTTCACTGGTGGCTCAAAAACTATATTTGCGGTGCTTATGTTTTCTCTCATTCATACGGCTTAGCATCTTGGGGACCATGCGATTACGGCAGTACTGGCATTTTCTATGATGTTCTTGATTTGGGAAAATGTCTTGGTGAGGCGCAGCTCGTTCACTTAAACCATTTAGTCACGAATAATTCCTATA
>CAYSHS010000037.1:0-15954 GCA_964430845.1 uncultured Pirellulales bacterium
AAATCGTCATGCTTGCGAAATATGCGCAGACGGCCGTTCGCACGGTTCAGAACATGATAAACATATCCACCTAAAGTTAGTCTTTTTGCTCTCGACATAATCTCGAAAAATACATTATTAAACCAGGCATGTCAATAATAAATATATTAGAAATCGTACCGGGGATAATCTGGGGACACCATACCAATTTATTTCTCTTTTCTTATTTTTTTCTTTGGTTGTCCTGCCTTTTTGGGCAATAACATCCTGTTCAATTTCTTCTCCAATCTCAATACAAACTTCTCACTGCCGAGAGGTCTGCCTGTATATTCATGTTTACGTATTGTCTCGGCCATAAGAGAAATATATGCCTCGTAATCCTCGTTACTGAAAAAAGTCTCCTGGCGATTATTCCCTCGCTGTATAATATGATGCGAATAGCCCGAAACTACTATTCTTTCTAATCTTGACATAACGAAATATTATTACATTTACAATATCTGGTCAATAATTAGTAAGGTATCCCTACATATACTATATTGTGGATAATTTAAATCAATGAAAAAATAAAATATTTTTTTAGGGGACAGGGTTTAGGATTTAGCTTATAGGGGATAGTTTCTTTGCGAGCTTTGCGGCTTCGCGTAATAATTATTTTTTGAATTTTATGTATCTTTTCCGTCTTTTTTCGGCTATTAATAGTTTGTATTTTCTCGGTGCCCTCTGTGGCTTAATTAATAAAACTTACTTTTTTCGACTATCCATGAGATTAGGATAAAGTTTTTATTAGAGTTTAAATTGAGAATTTATATTAAGGATTATGCCATGCAGAAACAAAGTGATTCTCAAAAGAAACCACCCCACCTGGGATACAAAATAGCGGCTGTTTTTGTATTATGTATCCTTGCAGGATACATCTACCTGGTAATTACATGGACGCCACATGTTAATTTAGAGTCTCAAAGAGCAAACGCCGCAATAATCAGAAAAGATATTGCATATTATATCAATAAAGATCCAAACGAAGATCCAAATGACTTGACTCAAGAAGATTTCGCACAAGCTACATTCCTTGATCTCTTTATTAAAGAGCTTTCCGACATTAAGGAGCTTTCAAAACTTACTAATTTAGAGGAATTAGCCCTGAGATATGTAAAATATCCACAACAAGAAATACCGAAATGGATGAAGACCTTGGCAAAGTACGGCTTGATTGATCTCAAAAAAAAGTATGCAATAGATTTAAGCCCGCTTAAGAACCTCTCCAAGCTTAAAAAGCTTTACTTCGAAACCTCACAGATTCGTGATCTTGAGCCGATTAGTAAACTGGAAAATCTTGAAGTGTTAATTCTTGAAAACATTGCAGTATCTGACCTTAATTCCCTAAAAAGATTAAGAAATCTGAAGAGTCTTGGTATAGAAAATTGTGAAAACATAACAAAAAAACAGGTTGATGACTTGCAAAGGGCTTTGCCGAATCTTGAAATTTCTTATGGGGAATAAAAATATACATATTGGTATTCAAAAGAAATCATCCAGATGTAGATATATAACCGCGGCTGTTGTTATTCTGTTTTTGATTGCCGCTTCTCTATTTTATGCAGCACTCACACAAGAACAAAAGCCCGATCAAGCCAGCGAGATATAGTAATTAGACAGGCAGCCGCAAATCAGCTTCGTAAAGATCCGAATAAACTAACAGACGAAGATTTTGCGAAAATCACAAAAATGTCTCTTATTCCTACCATGGGATCCGGAGGCAGTTATTATTGGACAAACATTACTGCATTAAAATTAGGAGAGCTTTCTGATATCCAACTGCTCAAGAAATGTACCAATCTGGAAGCACTCTATCTCTAACATATTAGTATCCCACAAAAGGATATCCCGAAGTGGATGAAAATTCTGGTAAAGTTTGGGATTTATGACCTCAAAGAAAGATTTTCAATCGATTTAACTCCGCTTAAAAATCTCTCTAATCTCGAGACGCTTTCTCTCTCAATATCACAAATTAACAACATCACACCGCTATCTGGTCTTGTAAACCTGAAGATACTTAGCCTTGAGGAAACAGGATTATCAAATATTGAGCCGGTAAGAGGACTAATTAATTTGCAGCATCTTTCTCTTTCCGATACCCGGGTAAAAGCCCGTTACAGTGCAGGATATTATAGAAGCAGGAGTGATTATACACTTTATTTTTGCATTTTAACCGGCTTTTTTCCTTGAAAAAGCTCATTAAAAATATTAAAATGCTCGATATTGTGTAAGCAAATATAAAAGTCTAATCCATGGAGGGCTGTTTAATAAAGATATAAAATCTGCAAACGAAGAGAGAAGGGTAAAAAAGAATCAACGTGATAAAAAAAGTTACAATTATCGTGACAATTCTTATATTAATATCTACCCCGGCTATTGCGGCTGTCATTGACTTCGAGGGGCTGCCTTGCACGCATACCACAGCCGGCGATGTAATCCCCGACACAGGTTCTGTAATTACTGATAATTTCATGTCTGCTGGTGTGATTTTCGGCAGTGCAGCAAGTGCCGGAGTAGCAGTTGTCCAGGACTCATTGGCACCAAGCTCCGGGTCCAATAGTGTAGCCGGGCTTAACACATCAGGAAAAATTCCGGGTACATTGCATGGCGGCTGTACCGGTGATATATATTTTAGTTTTGTCATTCCCGGAACACGCAGTCCAAGTGTGACCGATTATGTCTCATTTACCATCGGCGATTCCGGCGGTGATTCGGACTTATTCGAAATTCGTTCTTATGACCTTGATAATAACCTTATCGACATCCGGAATGTTTCCAATACATCTCGTTTTCCGGTTACGATCTCGAAAACGGGAATCAGCCGCGTTGAGATCGACTTCACGGGAGAATACGGGTATAGTCTGGACGACCTTAGTTTTTCGAGTCCTATTGTTCCAAATATTCTGCCCACGATTAACGCGAGCGTTAAAAATATTACAAGCACAAGTGCTGATATTGTATTAACACTCGATGATGGCGGTGAAAAATGCGATATCTCTTTTTATTTTTATACGAAATACGGAAATTCTGTACAAGGTATTTTACACAGTAAAAACAGCGGTTCATTCACAATTCCATTAGAGGGTCTGATTCCAAACACTATTTACTATTGTGAAGTTGTTGCAGGTAATTCCAAAGGTTCGGCTTTAGATGATCTTGAATATTTTTCAACACAGGCTCTTCCTGTGCCTGTACCGGGTTTTCCTGATCCTGACACACTTTTAATTCAGAATTTTGTTAAACAGCTTTTAACGGATCCAAACAATCCACATGCTAACCAGGGGCTTTTAACTTATGTTGAAAAAGCAGGTAACCTCAATGAGATAGATACTAATGATGTCTTTTATATTGCTCCTGAAAACAGCTCATCCAAAATTGTCTCACTTATCCGAATTGCAGGCTCGAATGGAAAAATAATTGGTTATAATGTATTGTCAAAAGATTACAGACCTTTTCCGACAGATTCCAATGATCCGAACAGTGATGTGCTGATTGAGCTAAGTTTTTATAGTCCTGATGAAAATGAGTCTGATATAAGTTCGGAAAATTGTCTGCAGTTCTGGATTGCCGATAATAACTCTTTTAATGAAAAACCTCTAACAATACAGCAAATATCAACCGATCCGAATATCGAATATCCTGCATGGGATATAAGAAACATTATTAGTAACAATAACAGGAGATTGCCTCTGGACTATATTGCAACAGACCCGAATCAGGCATCTTCTGATTCTAATATTACTATAAACATAATAGAATGGAATATTCCCTATGCCTGGTTTGTCTTATCGACAAGCAGGGAAATTATTGATATAAATGACGATAGGATAATTGATTTGAATGACTATTCGCTTTTACTGGCAGATTTGGGGAAAGAAGGAATACTAAAAAGTGACATCGCAGGCATGAGAAACAATATAATTGTTTTGGGGATACCTGATGGAAAGGTTGATGAAACTGATGAAAAAACTTTTATTGCCGAATACAACAGGAGACATCCTGACTGTCCAATTTTGCCTGAAGGAATGTTAGCACATTGGCGATTTGACGAAGGAAGCGGCCTGGTTGCAGAGGATTCTGCCGGAGATTATGATGGTACTATCATTGGAGCTGCCTGGGCAGATGGAAAAGTTAATGCTTGTCTGATGTTTGACGGTGATGATTGTGTAGATTGCGGCAGTTTCAATGAGCTATGTCCTGATGACTTTACTATATCTTTCTGGATGAGAGCTGAGGTTACGGCTGATCACCAGTATATTCTCGGAAAGACTGATAATATAAATGAAGAAGCTGAGTATGCAATATATACTTACGACACAGATAAGCTATATTTTGATTGCCGAGAGAGTAATATATCAGTAAATTCTCAAACGTCAATTCAAACGAGCGAGTGGATTCATGTTGCAGTAACGCGAAATGGCACAGAAGCTTCAATTTATATAAACGGAAACTTTGATGCATCAGAGACGTATTCAGGCACTTCAATTCTCAGCGGCCAGAACCTGAAAATAGGTGCAATAAATACCGGTGAAGGCACATGCGTATATTTCAAGGGCTTTCTTGACGATGTTCGTATTTACGACAGCGCACTTTCACAAGACCGGATTCTGGAAATTTTTGAAGAAAGTCCATAAAAAATTTTAGACGTGATAATTCGGCAGTATTCCAAAACTTCGGAACGATATCAACATATAGCTTCTGCTCGGATGTGTTTGAAAAGATATATATCAACTCATATTATTCCAGGTAGATTTTGTCTTTGGATTTTATGGGCGGGATTCTGTCGAGGTTTTCTTTCAGGTCTTCCTTATCGAGAGCGAAAGAAGGGGCGATTTCTGTTTTGCAATCGACTGAGCCATCGGGTTTTCGCGGTATCTTTACTCCTGCGGATTCGAGCCATATTACTGCCCTGTCAATCATCATTTGTCTTGTGCTTTCTGCGCTGTCAACGCCTGTCGCATTCTTCGTGGGTGCGAATTCCTCGCTTCGGATTGTTTCAAGCACTATCGATTTCGATGCTAATGGTAATGCGTCAAAAATGAAAGTCTCTAACTTGATTCCATCGGATTCTACATAGCTGCCTGCCTGATTTATATGCCTGATGCTTTTAACAGCACGATGCAGGGGCAGGGAGAGGTCTTTGGAAATAAAATTTTCGATAAAGACACGATTAATAATGTGGATGGCAATACTTCCAAGCTCGAAAACCAGGCTATTATCGGGATTTCGCTTTAATGCAAGCTCTTCCGGAAGGTCGCTGTATTCGATAACGTGGACTTTTCCGTCAACCAGGCAGAAATTGCCCAATTTTTCTTTCGGATTGTTCTTTTTAAGCGCCTTTGATGACATTTCAGCATTATCAAGAGCATGCAGGCCAAGAAACAGGGGGTCGAAAATATTTATAAGCGGATTATCGACCTGCCAATAGCTGATGAATTCCACTGCGCGTTTTTTCATATCTTCGAGCGCACCGCTTTTATGCAAAGCTCTGAAGCTGCCTCCGTGGCCGTCGGGTGAACAGGCAATCTCGCTCTTTTCAGCGAGCAAAATTTTCCCATCCTTACTGAAATTGGGGAGTGTTCCCTGTTGAAAAATGAAGATATTCTCCTTTTCCAGGCCGTAATAGTCATTTGAACGGAAAATTTCAACTGTTTCATCATGGTTCAGGGGACTTGTCATAATATACCAGGGGCAGACTGTCTTATACTTTTCCGAAGCGGCGGAAATTGTCTCTGCGAATATTTGAAAAAGCGTCTTGTTTTTAACAGGGCTGATGGGAAAATTGCCTTTAGGGCCGTCGAATCCCAGCCTGGTTCCCTGTCCTCCGGCTACTACAAATGCGGCGACTTTGCCCTGGTTTATCAATTCTCTTCCTAATTTTACAGCTTTTTCGTATTTTTCCTGCTGTTGTGTATTATCAGGCTCAGGCCTGTAGAAAGTCACAGGCTCAAAATCCGTATTTATCGCGGCAGAAGGTGCTTTTTTTACAAAACGAGTTATCCAGTCATCTATTTTCGAGAAATTAAGCTCCCCGATTTGGGCAAGCAATCGGCTTTTTTGTTCTGAATCCAGCTCTTCCCAGAACGCCAGAAGATGCTGCTGGTTGTGTTTTTTCACTAATTTTAAGGTTTTTTCATAATTTCTTATGCTATCCATATATATTACTCCATGACTAAAGAAAGCAATGAGTTCTGCAAAATTTTAAGAAAATTACATAAATTTTCAAGAAACTAAAAGAAAATTCATAAATTTACTTGACTGAATCGCAAAGTTATGTTAAATTTATATTATAAGTTAATGAAGGTGGGTTTAAATTGTTAGTTAATTATAATAATTTAAATAGTCATAATATTTTGGTCCCGATTTCATATCTTAAATCCACCTGCCGGGAAAGAACGTTTTTTAACATTATTGTTTATTTCAATGCAGGTTATTAACAGGTGAAGTAAATTCACGATTTCTAAAGATATAGTGTTTTTTGAACAAAACGAATCATCGGAATTGAAACGGTCGCTCTCTGGTATAAAAACATAGAAATTTAAGGGATTTGTATTTTCGAGAGTGTTAGGTGCTATAATTGTTATACATCAGGCATTTTCATAGCAAAATGTGAGTTCAAAACGTAATTCCAGGAACGGCCGGATTTACGAATCCCGAATAATGAAAAGGAGAAATTAAAATGAAGAAAAAAGGCTTTACTTTAGTTGAGCTGCTGGTCGTTATCGCGATCATAGCACTGCTCATGAGCATTCTTATGCCCGCACTGGCAAAGGTAAGGCAGATTGCTTTCAGGATGGTTTGTGGAACGAACCTGTCCGGCCTCGGCAAGGCAATGCTTATCTATGCCAACGATTATAATGATGAGCTGCCTCGTGCAGGCGGACCTGGCGGACTATGGGCCCCTGCACTGCCTGGTGGTTTTGCAGCTACAACCGCACCAGTAGCTTATGGCATGACAAACGGTACAGGTGGACACGCTACAATCACCTCATCTCTCTATCTGCTGGTTAAATATGCCGAGGTTACCCCGAAGTCGTTTGTCTGCAAAGGTGATTCAATTGTTTCGGAGTTTAAACCCGGAAACAACATAGATTTGGTTACGCTTTGGGATTTCGGGTCAAATGCCAAAACTCACTGCAGCTATTCCTATAATCAGCCGTACTGCAATTTTGCTCTTACAACAACAAGCGATCCTGGTATGGCAATCGCTGCAGACCCGAATCCGTGGTGCAATCTTACCAAACAGAGTCTCTTTAGCACTTTTGTTCCTCATGGCGACAAACCGGCTGTACAATTGGGTAATGCAGTTACTCACCAGAACGAAGGACAAAATGTATTGTTCCTGGATACACACGTCATCTTTGAAAACGTACCGTATTGTGCTTTAAATGATGATAACATTTATACCGTATCAACTGCATCAGGAACTACAATAGAAAGGCAAAAAGGTGTTTTAGCTACAGCCGGCAGTGTAAGTCCGTATGACAGGATGGATAACTTGCTTTTAATGGACTTTGGTTCTGAAGGAAGTAAAGGCAGAGGCACAACCTGCTTCACAGCCGATACACAAGTTTGCGTAAACGGAGCATTGGCTCCGATTTCACAAGTCGCAAAAGGGCAAAAACTTGGCAACAACGCTATAGTAGAGAAACTCGATGAGCATGTCGGATCCTACGAATGCCGCGATGTGGAATTCACTAATGGAAATACGATTAGCGTTGTCCAAACTCACTTTTTCATGCTTGATTCAGGAATCTGGGTCAGGTCGATTGACTTGAGAAGCGGTATGACACTCAGAACACAAACAGGCACTGCCGTTATTAAGAGCGTAACAAAGAGAGAACAGCCTTATGTTGGCAAGGTTTACAACATTAAGGTTTTAAATGACGAGCAGTACGTGGTTGGTGCAGACAGCGTGATAGTACGCGATTGGTAATATGCTGTAACAGCACAGAAGCCGATATGTGCTTTACAGGATGATAATCATACAAAGATTATTTATTCGATGATTATGACGGCCTTATGTTTTAAGCATAAGGCCGTTTTTTTATTGACCGGCAGAGTTGATTTTGTTGAGCGGTTTCTTTTTCTTTCATATCGAAACTGAGCACTTGCCGGTCTTTCGAGCCGTACCTGTAAACGGTAATACCCTTGCATTTTAATTCGTACGCTTTGAGGTAAATTTTCCCGACATCGTCAACAGAAGCACTTTCCGGGAGATTTATGGTCTTCGAGACTGCATTGTCGGTATATTTCTGGAAAGCAGCCTGAATTTGTAAATGTTCGAGTGGCTCGATATCGAAAGCAGTAACGAAAATCCTTTTGACATTTTCCGGTATGTTCTTAATTGATTGCAGGGAGCCTTTCTTTGCGATCATCGATAAGATATCTTCTTTATAAAAACCTTCCTTTTTTGCGATTTCTTCGAAGAGATTATTGACCTCGAAGAGCTTTGTTCCGGATAGAACATTTCTTATAAAACTTATCGCAAAAAGCGGCTCGATGCCGCTCGAGCATCCTGCTATGATACTTATTGTTCCCGTCGGCGCGATTGTATTGACTGTGGCATTACGAAGTTTAAGGCCTTTTGCCGAGTAAACAGACTTCTTGAAATTTGGAAATACGCCTCTTTCTTCAGCAAGCATAGCAGAGGCTTCGATTGATTGCTTGTGTATAAATCGCATTAGTTTTTCGGCCAGTTTCAGGGCATCCTGAGAATGATACGGCAATCCCAGCATTATCAGCATATCAGCAAATCCCATTACACCAAGCCCGATTTTACGATTTGCCAGGGTCATTTCCCGAATTTCCGCCAGGGGATATTTATTTACCTCGATAACATTATCCAGGAATCTGATACTCCAGTTAATACAGTCTTTCAGTTTCTCCCAGTTAATATTTTTATTATCTATCATTTTCGCAAGATTTATCGAAGCCAGGTTGCAACTCTCGAAAGCAAGCAATGGAAGCTCGCCGCACGGATTCGTTGCCTCGATTTTACCAATTAGCGGCGTGGGATTTTTCCTGTTTATCTCATCGATAAAAACAAGTCCCGGATCGCCTGTACGCCATGCGGCTTTGACTATCTGGTCGAAGAGCCATTTGGCTTTAATTTTTCCGGTTTTTTTCCCAGTTGAAGGATTTTTCAAATCGAAAAACCTGTCTGCTTTGACATCAGCCATGAATTTATCAGTTACCGCAACTGATAGATTGAAATTTTCTAAAATACCCGTTGTCATTTTTGCTTCGACAAATTCCATGATATCAGGATGGTCGAAGCGGAGTATTCCCATATTCGCGCCTCGTCTGCGCCCTCTCTGGACAATTACTTCGGTCGCCTTGTCGAATATGCTCATAAAAGATACCGGCCCGGATGCACCGCCTTTTGTCGGGTGTAATAGAGCGCCTTTTGGTCTAAGATGCGAGAAATTAAAACCTGTGCCGCCGCCGTATTGATGAACTTTGGCCATGTTTTTAAGAGCCTCGAAAATGCCATCTATGGAATCTTCCACAGGCAATACAAAACATGCTGAAAGCTGGCCGAATGATGTGCCCGAATTCATAAGAGTAGGAGAGTTGGGCATGAATTCGAGATTGCTCATCATTTGATAGAATTTTTCCTGTGCCTGCTCGACGCTTATACCTGATTTGAAATTACCATGGGCCTGTGCGATGTGCGAAGCAACCCTTCTGAACATCTCAGCCGGTGTCTCGATAATGTTCTGGTTATTGTCTTTTAATAAATATCGCCTCTTCAAAACTTCCATTGTATTATCATGAAGTTTTAAATCATCTCGGGCTTTTTCATAAGGGATTTTTGAGCCATCATGTTTTATTATCTTTTTCGACATTTTTTGTTCTCTGTAACATCAGCCTTTGACACAAATTAAAGGCGCCAGCTTCGCGACCTTTTTAGCCAGGTAAGCTTTTTCAGTAGCATCTGCGACAGAGACTACATCTTTGTAAGCTCCGGGGGCTTCTTCGGCTATTCCCTTAAAAGAAGCGCTTTTAATAATTATGCCTTTTTGAGCGAGGCTTTTTACTACTTCGCGGCCGCTCCATTTCTTTGTTGCCTGTGTCCTGCTCATGGCTCTTCCCGCGCCATGTGAGCATGAGCTGAAACATAGCTCTTCACTTTCTTTCATACCCGCGAGAATATATGAAAATGTCCCCATAGTTCCTCCGATCAAAACAGGCTGGCCTGCATCTTTTATATCTTCAGGAAGTGAAGGATGTCCCGGGCCAAAGGCGCGGGTGGCGCCTTTGCGATGGACATAAAGTTTCATCGACTTGCCATCGACTTTATGCTCCTCGATTTTGCAGGTATTGTGGGAAACATCGTAAAGCAGTTTCAATTCCGCCTGTGGGAAAATTCGCACGAAAACCTCGCGTACAAGATGAGTAAGCACCTGGCGGTTTGCGATTGCACAGTTTATACCGGCTCGCATGGCCCCGTAATATTGTTGCCCGACATCGGACTTTATCGGTGCGCAGGCAAGGTCGCGCTCGGGCAGGTCGATTCCAGCTTCTTTAGAGGCCTGAAGCATTCGAGGCATATAGTCAGTCGCGACCTGGTGACCAAGTCCGCGTGAGCCGCAGTGTATCGTTACTACTGCGTTACCAAGTGCGACTCCATAAGCTTGTGCTATTTTGTTATCGAATATTTCGACAACCTTTTGAATTTCGAGATAATGATTTCCCGAACCGAGTGTCCCTACCTGGTCTTTCTGTCTTTCTTTGGCTTTGTCCGAGACAAATTCAGGTTTTGCGCCGGAAGCTATGCCGTATTCTTCAGTTCGCTGAAGGTCGTCTTTTGTGCCGTAACCACGCTCTACTGCCCATTTCGCGCCGCCTGTAAGCATTTCATCCAATTTCTCTTTGGAAAGAATCAGTCTTCCTGTGCTTCCCACACCTGCGGGGATATTGCGTGCCAGTTCATCAGCAAGTCTTTCTTTAACAGGTTCAATTTGTTCTGTTTTAAGGCCTGTCAATATTGTTCGTACGCCGCAGGATATATCGAAACCTACACCTCCTGCTGAGATTACGCCGCCTTTATCGGGATCGAACGCCGCAACTCCGCCAATGGGAAAACCATATCCCCAGTGTGCATCGGGCATAGCGAAGGACGCCTTAACTATTCCGGGCAGGCTGGCGACATTTGTTCCCTGCACATATACATTTTCATCGAGATTTTTTATGATGTCATCGCTACCGAAAAGAATAAAAGGCACTCTCATTTTTTCAGATGGCTCTATAAACCACTGGTAGCCGGAGCGTTTTTTAAGTTTATTCATTTTTTCTAATTCCTTAGATTAAATATCTACTATACATTGCGCAATCCATTTCCCGTTTTCCTGTGTTACTTTCAAATCGGAATAGGAAATTCCCTTTATCTCAACGACAGGCTTATGCTTTTTCAAATCCAGTTTTTCGCCCCATGCGCAGCCTGTCAATTCGCCATCATTTATAGTGACCTGGAATTTGCTGAAAAACATTTTGCGAGTTGACATTTCATACAGGATATTGCTGAGCCAGGCGATAAAAAGCAGTTCTGTATCGACCTCGTGACATGTGATTTGGATTTTCTGTTCCTGTTGTATTTTCTCTGGATCGACATTTACCGCTGCCAGCGCAACAGCAGCATTAACGAAAGCTTCTTCGATACTATCGCCAAAGCCGCGAATACCCATATCTGCAGTATGCGAGTAATGTTCCCAGTTTCTTTTCATAAATATGACTTTATATCATAAGTTATGCTTTTTCCAGGAAATTCATAGTCTCTTCATAAAACGCAAACAATCTTTTTCAGTTTTTAAGGCAATCGCTCATATTTAACAGCATTTTAAGTGCAGTCATCCCCCGGCATAGCTTTTATGTGATTCATAAACTGCAATTTACTGAATGTGTGTTATAGTTTTTTATTTACAGCTTTACAGGCTTACAGAGATTTTTCTCATCGGCTGCCGCTCTGCCGCAATTCTCGCAGTAAAATTTGGCGTTCTTGACAAGCTCTTTATATTCTACCGGAAAGCTTTTCTGGAACTCGAGATTATTCAGGTAGCACAAATGTTTTTCATGCTGTGAATGCGGCATTTTTACTTCCGCCATAGTTTTTTACTCCTTAACTGAATTTTTGCAAATCACCAATTCATTTACCGGATGAGCCACTATACTCCAAAAGGCATTTAAGTCAGGTTAAACGACTTTGAGCATAGTTTGAATAGGGAAAATCCTTAAAACTGATGAGTAAAAAAACTATCCGCCTTTTTAATAATATCGATTAAAAAATGGCGGATAGTTTTTCTCGTCTGTTTATGGGTAGGGTTGTTTACACCAAACTACCGGGACAAAATTATATTTTTCCATAAAATGTTATATCCCGTCAATAAGCCAGCCTCGGTCGGTCTTTTTGAGGGTTCCGTCTAATTCGAATGTTGAGCCAGCCTTAAATGCAGCTTTATCAAGCTCGACGGATTTCCTAAATGTCACTACCCATGATACCTCCACTTTATCCTTTTGATCTGCTTTTTCGGAAACCTTCACTTTTATTGGAACATTCAGGTCAACTGACTCAAGCAATTGGCGAAATTGATACTCACTTGATGAAGAGGGCTTTGCAGTTAAAATCTTATTCATATCTTCGTAGTCTGTACCTTCAGGGAGCATGTATGACATAGCGGCAGCAGTATCTCCTGAAGCGGCAGCCTGCATGAATCCGAGAATTGTTTCCTCTGGTGTGCTTATCTTAATATCCTTGCCTGTCGCAATTACAACAGCGGGTGTCACGGAAACGGCGTCTTTAACCGAGACAAACTCACCATCAGGTTTAAATGTAAATACTTTGTCCGAAATAATTTTATCCTTGTTCCAAATGGTTGCCTCGTACTTATACCTGATACTGCGATTGCCGTTTGCTTCAGTAGTAGCGTTACCCCATTCAATGGTTTTTCGAGCAGTTATGTCGCGGTAATTTTGAGAGAAGAATTTCTCCACGAGTGCTTTCATTCCCTCTTCTGTCGATGTATCGATTTTTACGACCTCTTTGTCCTTTGGGTATCCTGACACATTTTTGTAATTAACGAATCCGCCGTCTTTATCGAACGTGAAAACTGCGTTCATAATTTTCCAGTCTTTTTCCCAAATTTGAGCTTCGCACATATAACGAATGGAACGATTTCCATTTTTATCCGTTTCAGGCTGTCCCCATTCGAGGCTTTTATGTATAGTAACATCGCGGAAATTGTGCATGAAGAAATCTTCCACACGCCCCATAAGCTCCGCTTTCTCGCTTGATAATTTCGCAGTTTGAGTCGAACCTGCAAAGCTGGTTAAGGAAATGGCCGCAATTATTAACAATATAAAAGAGCCTAAAACAATTTGACGATTTGACCTGATTTTAAATTTCGTTATCATTCCAAGTCTCCTTTCGATATTCGTTTTTTTTTCGACAACACACGCCAAACCCGGACATCGGGCAGGCAAATTGATTTTCTTAAATAAATCCAGAATAGAACGGCTGTACTCGATTCGCTTTTCAGATTCGAGCATTCTCAGAACACGTTCATCGCAGGCCATCTCGCGGTCAAGATACATATATCGACCCGCCAACCAGACTAACGGATTGAACCACTGGAGCGAGCAGACCAAAGTCCAGAACCATGAAAGCCAGATGTCACCCTGTTTGATATGAGCTAACTCATGCAGCAATATATGATGAAGCTGCTCCTGATTGCTTCTGCTCACTAAATCGTAAGGCAATAAAATACGCGGCCGGATTGCACCAACAAGACAAGGGGAATCTATGCCTGATGAGACAATTAATACCGGCCATATTTTGATTTTCAAACGTTCCCTGCATTCCAGGAATATTTCCTGCAACCACGATGGTATGGGTTTCGGAACTTCAGTCGCAATGTGTGCTATCCGCCTGTTTCGCCAAATCGTTAAAACAAGCAAAGCAAACAATCCCAAAAGCCAGAATCCCACGAACACAGCTCGAAGTGTTTCAGCGGTAAATATATTGTTATGCGGCTGTGCAGCTTGTGAGCCTAAGATTAATTCTGCATCCGAATTTTCAGGGGATACAGTGACTTCCTGTGATGGTTGAACCGAAGGAGTTGCGGATGGCCTGGAATTAAATAAAGTACTAAATTCGGAAAACAGCGAAACAGGATAAATATTTACAGGGAAAGACCAGGGTATCAGGCAACGTATAAATAGAACGAGCCATAAGATTCGGCACAGCCTTGCGCCGAAAAAACGAGCGAAAATACGTCTTGTAAGAAGGATAAGCAGGATGCAAAACGACACATCGACGGTTTCCTTCAAAAGCCAATTCGTAAAAGTAACAAAGACTTCAGAACCAGGCATTATGAAACCTTTCATTATTTATCTTGTTTTTGTTTTGTTTCGAGCAGTTTCTGTAATTTTTCGATTTGCTCGTTTGAGAGTTTTTCCTTTTCAATAAAGTGCGACATCATGGAAACCGGATTGCCGCTGAAAAATCTATCCAGAAAAGAGCGGCTCTCCTTTCTCAAACATTGCTCGCGTTTCAAAAGCGGCGTATAAACATTCACACCATGATTTTTTTCTTTTGCTACCGCTTTCTTTTGCTCCAGCCTGTCTAAAAACGAGCGAACAGTCCTGTTGTTCCATGTAGTTTGGTCCTTCAGTGCAACGAAAATCTCGGATGCGCTAAGAGGAGACTGCTCCCAAAGAACCTCGATTACTTCCCATTCTGAAGGTGAAATACTGATTTTATCACGTTTCATTTTATAATCTCATCTGCCTAAAAGATAAAACAATTATTTTATATATACTACATATTGTGTATAAGTACTACAACTGTTGTGAATTGTCAAGTATTTTTCCTGATAAATTTTATTAATTTTTGTAAAAACTTTAAGGAATAGGAGCTTCTGTTTCCTAATATCCTGTAAAATAAGAAGTTACGTGTCTGTTGTGAAATGTTTAACGGAAGGGATAATTCTGAAAATAATTTTAGCGGATGAGATTGTAATCAGATTTTCGCTTATGATTCTATACGTTGTTCCAGTCCTCTGTTTCCAATCACGTAGGCCTCGAAAATTTCGTCGAGGTTCAGGGCTGTTTCCTGTGTGCCGTTGGATGACATTGTTTTGATTTTATTTCTCTTCTGTTCGTCGCAATCCTCTACTGTTACCGAAATTGTATTACCCGTTTGAAACACATCGAGAATCCCCTGCATTTGACTGAAATCTGTTTTTGATGATGGAGTTAAAACAAACTTGCGAACGCTTTCCCTAAGCTGTTCTGTTGTGGATGATTTTACTATTACGCCTTTATCGAGAATTGCGATATGGTCTGCGACAGGCTCGATTTCATATAGCAGGTGACTTGAGAAAAAGACGGTTACGCCGTCCGATTGTAATAATTCGATGACGTGGCGCAGGAAATCTTTTCTCGCAATCGGGTCAAGTCCCAAAGTCGGGTCGTCCAGAATCACAATATCAGGCCTGTGACCAAGCGCAAGGAGCAAAGCAAGGCTCGAATTTTGTCCCTTGGAAAGTTCTTTTACTTTTGTATTCATGGACAGGCCGAATTTTACTGCGAGCTTATCGGTAAATTCATGGTCCCAGTTCGGGTAAAATCCGGCTACCCATTTGATGATTTGTTTTACTTTCATCCAGCCGTACATTTGCTGGTCCTCTGCCATGAAACCGATTCTTTTTCGTATATCAAGTGTTTGTGTAAAGCTATCCAGGCCTCCCACGAGACATTTTCCTGATTTAGGTTTTTGCAGGCCGAGCATTGTTTTAATAAGGGTTGTTTTGCCTGTTCCGTTCCTTCCTAAAAAGCCGAAAATAGAACCTTTAGGTACTTCGAGATTCACACCTTTGAGGACCTGTTTTTTACCGTATGAAAAATGCAAACCTTCAATTTTAATTGCCGGCTCAG
>CAYSHS010000038.1:0-15343 GCA_964430845.1 uncultured Pirellulales bacterium
CATGACCGACCAGGAGAACAACCTGGTGGGTTGTGTCAACCCGGATGGATCCAAAAACTGCCCGGACCTGCCGATTATCAAATGGCGGTTCGTTACCGCTACGGCTGACGGAGAGCCGCACCACTGGAGAACCATGGGCGGCGACGCTCAAACGGGCGAATTGTCTATAATGTTTGATGGAGGACGCGTCAACAACTCCTATGACCCGATGCGCAAGCAGGGAGCTATCCTCCTTGGCAATGGCGGTGATAACAGCAACGGCTCGCAGGGCACATTCTATGAAGGCGCGATGACGGCCGCAAAAACCTTCCCGACACAGGAGACCAACCAGAAGATTCAGGCCAACATTGTGGCTGCCGGGTACGATGTGCCGCGGCTAAGTATAGCGCCGGCATCGGCAGTCGCCACTCCGCCGGGACTCCAGACGTTCTCACCAGGTTCCTCGCAGGAAACCACCGTGACGTTCACCAATACCACGGGTGCGCCCGCGATTAATGTCAAGTTGAGCATTGCAGTGCCTGCAGGTTGGACATCCGTGGTCTCCGACACTACCGAAACTTCAAAGACGTTTGCTGAAGTCGGGTCTGGTAAGACGGCGGGCGCGACGTTTAAGGTCACATCGGGATCTGCGGCTTTCAACGGTGACATCGTAGCCAACGCCTCGTGGACAAACTCGAACAGCCAGACTCAATCCGAGAAAATGGTCGAGAAAGTGCGGAATATCAGCCCGGTCAAGATCAACGAGTTCGCAAACACTTTCATCGAACTCTATAATGCAAGCACAAGTGAAGTTGACATTTCCAACTGGACCCTGACCCAGCACCCAACCCAGCAGCCCATCTTTTCATCGATGAAGATACCAGCCGGGACGAAGCTCGCGGCTAAAGGTTTCTACCTGTTCGGCCTGGCAAACTCAGGACTGGCTGCTCCCGCGAAAAAGGGTGATGCAACTATCTATGTCAGGAGCACGACTGGTATGAACGTCGATGATACGATTGAAATAGACACCGGCTCGGCCGTGGAAAAACGCAAGATCACAAGTATCGAAACGCCATCGGTCGCTTCCAATACCGGTGGACGCGGCGGACGCGGCGGCTTTGGCGGAGGCGCTCCAGGCGGATCCGGCGGCACGACGACTGTATGGCAACCCCTCCCCGATGGTCCGGTGATTACGATTCCCGTCGGTTCGACCAGCATACCTGTTACGAGCGTGGCCGGCTTCGAGGTCGGTCGGAAGATGGCAATCGGTTATGGCGCAACCTACCCCACCGTTGCTAATACCGTGGAAAAGTATGAAGTGGTCACGGTCACTGCGGTCGGTAAGCAGGGTGACCAAACATGGCTTGGAGCGGATGCAAAAGCCGGCGACACCAGTATAAGGCTGAGGAACGCCGCAAGCGTCTCGGTCGGTGACAAGATAAGGTTGGACATCGATAGCGTTGACCATGGGATCGAGACCGTTATGGTCAAGAGCGTCAACGCGCAGGCAGCCGCCGGCGGCGGTGGTGGTCGTGGTGGCTTTGGCGGTCGCGGCGGTGGAGGCGGTGCGATCGAGCTGGCCGAACCGCTGAAGTTCAATCATGCGTCCAACATACCCATCAGCATTTGGGGAACGGGAATCAGCTTTGAGCCGGCGACCAAGTTTGCCCACTCGAGCAATGAGCCTGTCCAGCCGCTCAGCACCAGCATCAAACTTGATAAATCCCTGGACAACGACCACGAGATAAACGCGGTTGTGCATGACGAAAAGGTCACAACCGAGGGCTACCAGGGGAAACCAAACCTGTGGTTCGGGGGTCCAGACATTTCCAACGCCGGCAACATAGTGTTGCGGAATGCCGCCGGTCTGGTCGCGGACAGCCTTAACTTTGGCGGCCTTGTTGACCCATGGGCTGCCGAGGGTTACCAGGCCGTGTCTCCAGGAAGCGGCTGCAGCGCGCCTGCGCCCAGCGCGGGCGGCAGGGGCGGCTTTGGAATGCGAGGCGGTCAAGCTACGGGCACGACCAGCAGAAGCACTGGTCGTTTCCCTGACGGCACAGATACCGACAGCAACTGCCGCGATTTCCTGGTACAGACCGCCGGCATTACCCTGTCAATCGATTCGGTCGCCGGCTCGAAAAATATCAAAGTTGACAGCGTGTCAGGTTTTAGTGCCGGCCAAGCCATTACCATTAACAGTGGCACAAACCGCGAGAGCGCCGTCATTGCGACTGTTGGCACGGCAGGCGGCACCACAGTGGTAACTGCCACTGAAGCGGGCGCGACCGTTATTCCTGTTGCAAACGCGGCAGGTTTTAGTGCCGGCCAGACCATTACCATTGACAGTGGCGCGAACCTTGAGACTGCGGTTGTCGCCTCTACAAGCGGCAGCGGCAGAGGTGGCGGAATGATGGGCGGCGGCCGTGGCGGCAGAGGCGGTGGAATGATGGGTAGAGGCGGCGCAGGCGGTGCTACAATAACCGTCGCGACACCCCTCAAGTTTGCGCACGCTGTAAGTGCACAAGTCTCCGGTTCCGGTATCACCTTCACTAATGCATTGACAAAAGCACATACAATCGGGGCGCAGGTCGGCGGCAGCGGTCCCACGCCTGGTGCGGCCAACCAATATTCCCGGAGCACTCAGGGAGGACGCCGGGGAAACTAAATTAGACGATAGTAGCTAAAACCGCCCCTGACAACACAGATTAAGGCTCCGCGGCTTGATGACGCCGCGGAGCTTTTCGTTTCCACACGAAGGTTATGCTGAAAAAAAATTGAACTATGGTTCCTTATGAAAAAAAGACTCATTTTAGCCGGTACTGGCCCTGGTGGCGCTGGATCATGACGGGTTTGATTGTGCTGGCTCTGGCGTTAAGCGCATACCTAAGCTGGCATTATCTGGTGGGTGGGTCGGTGATCGGTTGCGGCGAAGGGAACTCGTGCGATCAGGTGCTCAACAGCCGCTGGTCAACGATAGGGGGGGTGTTGCCCGTTAGCAGTTTGGCGGCAGGAGTGTACATGGCGATGCTGGTAGCCAGTTTTTTCATTGGTCCGGCCACGGCGGCACCGGTCCGGAAGCTGGCATGGGGTGCTATACTGATTCTGGTCGGTTCGGCTGCCGGAAGTGCCATGTGGTTCACCATCCTTCAGAAATGGGTCATTGGAGCCTTTTGTCCCTATTGCATGGCCGCGCACATCACCGGTCTGCTGCTGGCGATTTTAGTAATCTGGCGTGTGCCCATGCAGTTCGACAACAATTCAAACGATGTCGTGCTGATGAATCCTGAGCCGGTACAAGATGCTTCCTTATCCGTCCCACGTCATGTTATTGGCTTTTTGCACGCAATCGGCCTGACCCTGGTCGGTATGACTTTGGCCGGCGTCATGGCGGCCTGCCAGGTCGTTATAACTGGCCCGGCCATCTATATCGGCGGCCGGTCGCAGGATAACCTGCCCGTCATTGATCCCCATGCCGTGCCGCTGGTCGGTTCATCGGACGCCCCCTATATTGTTAACATGCTCTTTGATTATAAATGTCCCCATTGCCAGCAAATGCATTTCATGCTTAATGAGGTTATTCGCCGCTACGATGGCAAGCTGGCCTTCGCATTGTGTCCATCGCCGTTGGACAAAAAATGCAATCCTTACATTTACAGGGACGTGGATGAATACAAGGATTCCTGCGAGCTGGCCAAAATTGGCCTGGCAGTTTGGCTGGCTAATCGCGATGCGTTTCCCGACTTCGAAGACTGGATGTTTACGTTTGAGTCAGGCGACCGCTGGTACCCTCGAAGCCTCGACACTGCAAGGGCTAAAGCTGTCGAATTGGTCGGTCAGGCGAAGTTTGACGTCGCCCGGGCAGATCCCTGGATCGACAGGTATATGGCAACCTGCGTTCAGATTTACAGCCGGACCATACAAAGCGGTACAGGTGGCGTTCCCAAACTGGTTTTCGGCTCGCGTTGGGTCATACCAGAACCGTATAACACAGACGACTTTATTATGATTCTGCAGAAAAGCCTTGCACTGCCCAGTCCATAACCCGACAGTTTATACTGGAGTCACTGGTTCTACCGGTCTTATAGTGAAAAAAGTTAATCCGTACTACTATCCGTAAACTTTTTGTTTTTTATGCGTGTTTTTTGAAAATGATGTTTATAATTTGATGTCAGATATAGATTTATATCTTTTTGCACAACATATTTTAAATAGTAGAAATAAAACATGGCAATAATGAATTTTCAATACTGTTAATTTCTAAGGAAAATACAATGATTCAGGAAAGAGACCAACGTGTATTTTTAACGTTATTTTATATGGTTCTGGTTCTGTCGTTGTCAGTGCGGGCACAGATTCCCGTGCAGGCTCTCGATGATAACCAGCGGCTTTTGAATGAAGTAGTCGATGTAAGCAAGGACTTTCGTAACTTCAGCAACACGTACTATCTGGCGGACAGGCTCGTAGAGTTCAATCCCGCCACGGCGTCTGGGAAGATTTCCTATCAGCGCTCGGAGTATTTCACCCGACAGGCATTCGACAACATACTGGGTGTTCTAAAGTCGGTACAAGCGAACGAGTTTCCAGAAAATGAATACCAGGCCAACCCGGTTCTTCCATTTTCCATCGAGTTTGTTTCGCCCAGGACCGTACGTCTGCACGTGACCAGTGGGCCGCAGTTTGCCAAAGGCGAATCGTTGATGCTCGCGGGACCTGTGTCGAAAGACCAATCGTGGAAATACTCGAAAATAGATGGTGGCCATCGATACACAAGCGCTTTCGGCTCGATCTCGATTATGGAAAGACCCTGGCGCATCGAATTTTGCGATGCACAGGGAAAACTCCTCACGCGAACGAACCACAATTCGGACAATAGCACGACTTATACTCCGATTCTGCCGTTTTCATTTGTACGCCGCGCGGCGGATTACTCGCGAAGTATGGCGGCAGTCTTCACGTTGTCACCAGGCGAAAAAATTTTCGGTTGCGGTGAATCATTCACTGAGTTCAACAAACGCGGCCAGAAGGTCGTGCTCTGGTCTGACGACAGCAACGGCACACAAAACGAAACTATGTACAAGCCGATCCCATTCTTCTTGAGCAGCCGAGGTTACGGAATGTTCATTCACACGTCTTCGCCGATCACTTGCGACTTCGGCAAGTACTTCAGCGGCGTTAACTCGATGATGCTTGGCGATGATGAACTGGATTTGTTTGTCTTCCTCGGACAGCCCAGGGACATACTCGATGAATACACCAGGATCACCGGTAAATCGCCCATGCCGCCGCTCTGGTCGTTTGGCTTGTGGATGAGCCGATGCACCTACTCCAGCGAAAAGCAGGTACGCGATGTTGCCGCCAGGCTCCGTGAGAACCAAATCCCCTGCGATGTAATTCATCTCGATACCGGCTGGTTCGAGACCGACTGGCGCTGCAACTATGAGTTCTCCAAAACCCGCTTCGATAATCCGGCCAAAATGATTGCTGACTTGAAAGATAACGGCTTCCACATCTCGTTGTGGCAATTACCGTATTTTGTGCCCAAGAACACGCTGTTTAACGAACTCATCGAGAAGAACCTCGTCGTGCACGACGCCAAGGGAAACCTGCCCTTCGAGGACGCTGTGCTGGATTTCTCGAATCCCGCGGCTGTTGAATGGTACCAGGAAAAGCTTGCCAACCTGCTCAAGATGGGCGTCGGTGCCATCAAGGTGGACTTTGGCGAAGCAGCACCGGCCAATGGCATCTATACCTCCGGCCGCACAGGTTTCTATGAACATAATATATATCCACTCCGCTACAACAAAGCGGTCGCTGATGTCACGAAGACAATCACAGGCGATAACATCATCTGGGCACGCAGTGCCTGGGCGGGCAGCCAGCGCTATCCGCTTCACTGGGGTGGCGACGCCGAGAGCACGAATCAGGGCATGGCCGCCGAGTTGCGCGGAGGCCTATCCTTCGGCCTGAGCGGCTTTTCATTCTGGAGCCACGACGTGGGCGGTTTTACCGCTCGCGCCGATGACAGTCTCTACATGCGCTGGCTGATGTTTGGAGTACTGACTTCGCACACCCGCTGCCACGGTGTCTCACCTAAAGAGCCTTGGGAATATGACGACAAGGTCATGGCCCAGTTCCGGAAAATTGACGAGTTGAAATACAAGCTGATGCCCTATGTCTTCGCCCAGGCGAAGGATTGCTCCGAGCGCGGCTTGCCCATGTTGAGAGCGCTCTTTGTCGAGTACCCCGATGATCCCGGTTCATGGCTGATTGACAACGAATACCTGTTTGGCTCGGACATTTTGGTGGCGCCACTCTTCGAGGACGTGTCGGCACGCGATGTGTACCTTCCGCCGGGCAAGTGGATAGACTACCAGAGCGGCAAGGTTTACGTCACCGGCTGGAACAATATCGAAGCCGGCGACATCCAAGGCGTGATTCTGGTCCGAGATGGTGTTGCAATCCCGCATATCAAGCTGGCCCAATCTACGGCGTCTATGGACTGGTCCAACCTTGAGATGGTCGTGTACTCGGTGGATAACAAGACCGTCCGGTCATTGGTTTGCCTGCCCTCCGATCTCAAGCTGCACAAGCTGACACTGACGCAGCAGGGCGACCAATTCCGCCTTACCAGCGATCCACTCTCAGGCAAAGTCACATGGACAATTCGTCAGGCATACAAGTAATAATAAAGAGAATAACATGACTATGAAGCACAGCTTCTTACGCATATCAATATCAATACTTATCGGGATTCTTATACTTGCCGGTCTATGCTCGGCGGGTCGATATGCAAACCGCAGGATTCTCGCCCATGGGTATCAAAGCGGTTACGTCCCCTGAAATGCATCTGGCCTGGCAGGGGAACAACAGGTTCGTGACATCTTGTTTTCCGACATCCGGTTCTTTGCTAATGATGCCTGGCAACTCGTGCGGGCGATGGCTAACGGCAAAAAGGTTATCAACTGCTGCTCATAGACTATAACTCGCGAGGCAGGATATAAGTCTTGACGATTCCGAATAGTTTTAATGAACTTTATAATCTGCCGACGAACGTTGCGACAGCAATTAAAAATTATATCAAGGCATAATTCTCCCAATATAGTTTTGTATAATTTTTTTCCAATACCCGTTTTTTGCACAAAAAGAGGGATTTTATTTTTAAAAATACGTAGTTACCACAATAGACAAAAAAGGATTTTATTGGTATGATAGTTATTAATAATGTAGCAGCAAGAATAGGAATTTTTGCATTAGTGCTAATTTATAAATTAAATTTAGGAGAAAGGATGATGGAACATGCACCAAAAGTCATTTCAAATATCGTTGTGATGTTTTTTTCTTAGCTTCATCCAAAACTTGTGTCTTTGATGGAATTTTCTTATAGCTTCTTAAAGAAGACTGAAGATTTTTTACTTATGCTGTAAAACAGCCTGGTTGCCTTTTATCGAAGACGGCAAGGCTTCGATGAGGGCTTATTAAATGAATTGGAGGAGAAAAATGAAAAACAACAATAAACTGGATGTTACCAAAGAAAAATGGTCTCACCCAATGGGGCTTCAAGAATTGGCACAAATTTTTGATGTTCATCGTAATACTATGTCCGCGTGGCTAAAAGACCAGACGATATGCAATCGACAGTTGTCTCCAAGAAGGTGGGAAGTTGCGATGTTTGAATTGCCTTATGACCTTGAGAGAGATAAAATCTCTAATTTTATCTAAATTGCTCCGGCGGAATCTTCACAATGAATAAAATTTTCAGTCCCGATGAAAAATATTCATTTTTACTTGTCTTATTGCTCGAAAAGCGTAAAATATTATAAATAGCTTATAACAAGAGTTTTGCAAAAGCTCAACTATAACATTGAAAGTATTTGATGAATAAAATAACGGTCTGATGTGATTTGTCTGAAACGGACAGAATGGATTTTAGGTATCTCTGAGTTTTCACAATGACCGGTCGCCTTTTTGAGTTTGAGATAAAAATTATGCAAAAAGCAGTATATACCTATCTGGCAAAATATTTGAATGATTTGCGGGAGTATGCTCCGATTTATCGAGCAAGTTTCCTCAGGAAAATTCTGGAGCTTGTCAGGGATGACAAACCTGCACCGGAAAAAGATCCTCAATTGTATGTTTACGAATGTATATTTAAAATCTTTCAGAATAGTGACGAATCTTTAAAAAAAAATATTATCAATTATTTTCTCCAGGTAGAATTGCCATCACTCGAAGCTGACGAGAGGCAGGAGAAAGCAAGATGTGATGCCATTGATAACCTGCTCGAATGTCTGAATGATAAATCCGCCAGAGAAATAAATGACATAATTAAGCAAATCGAAGGCTAAGTGCGGAAATGAAAATATTTAAAAAGACATATAAAAAACACTTCCTGAAGATAATTATTGAGTCTCTAACTAAAGAACAAAATTGCCATTCCGAATATTAAGAATTGACACAAGCTATTATTCAAATGTATAAGTTTCGCTGCTTGTAAGGTTTAATCTTGCCCGGTTGCAGGATGTTTTGATTTGAGCTTCATGCTGTTCATCTTTGGGGCTGCTGATAGTTACATCAAGATTCGAGTGAGGGATATTCATTTCGGTAACGTCCAGTTGTATTGTTTCGTTAAAAACGCTGATGTTGCCTTTTTGCATATTTGTTTTCGCCCAGCTCAGGCCGCTGCTGATTAAATTTTTCTCACATGCCTGGAGATAAACATTATTAGCCTGAAACATCATTGTGCTCGATGCGCTTGATAAAAAGAGCAGTATAATACTGATAAGCGCCATCGTTGTTATTACAAGCACAAGAACAGTACCGTTTATTTTTATTGTTTTCGTTTTCATTTCCTTGTTTTTCACAATGCACCAATAAAGTATAAATGGGAATTTGCCATTTTATTCTCGATTCTTTTGCCTTTAGAATATTCGATATAATTGTGAACTTCAACGGCATAACCGTTTCCGTCTTTTCTCAGAACACTCCACTCGATTTTGGCATCAGGTATCAGCCATTTTCTTGGTTCGGTGTTATTTGATTTCGTACCGCTTAAAACTTTCCTTATTATTTGCTTATTATCAATCTCGTAGCCAATCAGTGCATCGGCCTGCTCGATTAGAAGCAGCATATTATTTGATGTAAACTCACCCTGTGATTTGGGAAAATCCTTTGCCTTATCAATGTCATTCTGCATTTGTGAAAGCATATTGAGCATAGTCGTGTTTTGCTGAACATCCTTCCAGAGACGCGGCGTTTCAGTCATCATAGTATTGAACATCTTCGCTAAAGTTATCATAAGTAATGGAATGATTAGAATTATTACTAATGTTTCAATAAGCATAGAGCCTTTATTCATATTTATTGCTCCTGTTCTGTTATCGGTGTTTGCATTGTTATATACCTTGAAAGCCTTACTTTTACGGGAGTATCGAAGCTCATACCTTTTGTTTCTACTGTGATTAATTTCAGTCCCAGCCATTGTCCTGCACCATCTGTTTGCTCGATAGTTATATCGAGTTTAGGCCATAGTTTCTTAAATTCTTCCTCTGAAACAGGTTGTCCCGTTGAGGAAATACAATCAAGCTGTGCCTGTCCGGCTGCAATACAACGCTGTCTTACCAATTGATACAGGTTGAACTTTGCAAAATCATGCAGTGAGATTGCCAGTCCGACAACCAGCATTCCTAAAATAGTAAGCGAGACTATCATCTCAGTTATAAAAAATCCATTTCGTTTTGTATTTGTTTCTAACACCTCTTATATCCTTTTACATTTATTAAGGCGAAATCATATTTGCTAAATTATTTATCATTTCAACTCCGGGGTAAAAAAGCGCCACGACAATAAATCCGACAGTGACACCAATACAAAGCACAACGCACGGCCAGAATATGAACCTGGCGAGATTTATGTGATAATTGTAGTTCGTGCGATAGAGCGACTCGAGAGTCTCCAGGATAGCTATCGTGTTGCCCTGGTTGACTTTTTCATCGAAAGCCCATGCCAGCGCCGAGCCTAATTTACTTTGTTTGGCGGATTCGGAGATGTTGGAGCCTGCTTCGACTTTTTCGAGCCAGTCTTTGAGCCTGTCCCTGAAACAGCAGTTCACATCCATGTCGATAGTGTTTGCAATTGCCTCATTCACAGTACAGCCGGCATTAAGTGACAAACGGAGCATCTCGATTGCCTGAACCATCGAATAGTTCATTTCGAACCAGTGAGAGATGGGCAAATGCCATTTGATTCTGTCACCCATTAAAGAAAACATATACGGGTCTTCAGGCTTGCGCGGCCTGAATTTGATATAAATCGAGAAAGGAATCACAATCAGAAATATCACTGCAAATAAAAACAGGAACGCCACCCCGAAATATTTCATCATAAAACCGGCAATTCCCAGTACATGACGTGTAATAGCAGGCAAAGCACCTCCTTCGGTTACTTCTGATATTGTCCTGGAATACTGTGGAACTATGAAGAGAAAGAAAGCCCAGACAATAAAGAATAAAAAAGCCAGAACTATTATCGGGTAAATCGGATGTATGGGCTTGAGCCTGTTCTTTTCCCGGAGCTTTGCGGCGATATCATCTTCAATCATTTGTATTGCATGAGGGACCTGGTCGATTCTTTCTGCTGTTGCAATCATTGCAAGTGCATGACCCGGGCAGCCGGGATAGCCTTTTCTGATCGATTCACTTAATGAATAACCCTGGACAAGCCAGCTTTTTATTCTCTGGAGAATTCTTACTCTCTTATCTGAAATTCCCGACGCTGCAAATTCCAGCGCCATAGGCAGGGGAAGGTTTTGCCTGATACTGGACCCGATTGTCGAAAGCACGAAAGAAGCTGTTGTATATCTTGATGTCAGGCTGTAGGTTATCATTGAGCCTGTAAAAATTATCAGGAATAAAATTGCGAAAGCGCTGAACGGGCCAAATAAAATTGCCAATAAAACGCCTGCTGAAAGAAATAATATGATTGAAAGGAAATACCTGGTAAATATTCTGGGCCAATCTTCTTTGTCAGGACCAGGTTTTGTAAATAGAATAACAAGCAGTGTCGTACACAGGATAACAGGCGAGCCAAATACAGATATCAGGTTTTCCTCGAAAGTGCCGAGTAAAAATATTGCACCGCAAACAAAAGGACAGGTAAGAAGTGCAATACCGGATTTTTTTCGACCGAGGTAAATATAAATTATAAATACAATTGGAGTAAGCAGTGACATCATATTCTAAGCACCTGAAGATAAGCTTCTAATGATACTAATCATTGGCGCAAACATAGCAAAGATTGTTACAGCAATAAAAGCTCCCACACAGATAAGCATTATAGGAAGTAATATAGCCTGTAGTCTTGACTGGCCGTGACCGGCCTGCTCTGTGTACATCTGGCCAAGACTGTAAAGGTTGTCCTGAAGCTCGTTGCGCTGCGAGCCAATTTGTATCGAATAAAGAAACAATCTTGGTATCATTCTGCAAAATTGTCCTGCTTCCATAATGCCGGCTCCCTGTTCGACCTGGCTTGCTATGGCCTCGCTTTCCGCAATGAGAATATCGCTTCCTGTAGCACCGGAGCTGAGCCTGAGAGATTCAGGCATATCGCTTCCTGCAGCGACCATTATCGCCATTGCTTCAGCTAATCTGCTGAGCATGCTGCTGTGATACACTTTGCCTATGACAGGTATCCTGATAATAATAGATTCCTTAAATCTGCGTCCGGCTGAAAATGTGGACAAAAATATAAGTAAAATCACAATTCCGACGACCGCACTTATGACTATGGTCCAGAAAGGCAAAAAGTTTCCGGATACACTTAAAAATGCTCTTGTGATTGCAGGCAATCTTCCACCTTCAAACATATCATTTAAAGCCAGTGCAAATTGGGGGATGATGAACGTGAACATACCCGTGATGATAACCGATGCAAGAATAAAAATTATTGTCGGATAGCTCATGGCCTCGAATATTATTCTACGTGTCTGGTTTGCTATCTCAAGATGCCTGTTAAGACTTGTCAGCATTTCGCTGAGCCTTCCGGTTTCTACGCCTGCTTTTAGTATTCGACCGTATAACGGCGGAAAGTGTTTTTGCCTTTTTTCAAAAGCCTGATCGATACTGTCCCCGGATTCGAGGTCACCTGCAATATCATTAATTAATCTGCGCATCGAGCGGGAGCTTACATCGTGTGCAAGCTCTCGAAGTCCTTTTTCCAAAGGAATGCCAGCTTTCGTGATAGAAGCCAATTGCTGATTGAAAAGAAGAAATTCATTTCTGCCGATTGCTGTTTTCGGTTTTTCGGCCCTGGTCTTGTCGATGGAGTTTACCACAAGCTGCATTTTTTTGAGCAGTTCGTTCGCGTCATCATGCGAAGCCGCTTCGATTGTACCTTTCATCATCCGGCCGTCTGATGTTAGTGCGTTGTATTGAAATGTTGACATTATATATTTTTCCCTTTATTCCTTCAATTTTAGTTCATATCTTACCGAATCTCATTTTCCGTTATAATTCCGCATACTTTTGTTAATTCCTCCATTGTGGTTAAGCCTTCACTAATTAGTCGTTTGCCATCAGAAATCATATTTGTATGACCTCTTTCTTTGAGTATATTTTCCAATTGGTCTATATCTGCTTTCGTTAAAATTGCTTTTCGCAGCTCGCTGTCTAACTGAACCATTTCAGCGATTAATATTCTACCTTTATAACCTGTATTAAAACATTCTTCACATCCGACTGCCTCGAATGAGTTTTCATGTTCCGATTTCTTTTTGCATTTTTCGCAGAGTTTCCTGACAAGTCTCTGGTTCAAAACGGCAGAAACGCTTGAGGTTACCTGGTAAGGTTCGATTCCCATTTCGAGAAGCCGTAAAAATGCGCCTGCAGGTGTGCCGCTGTGCATTGTACTCATAAGCAGATGTCCCGTTAAACCTGCTTCGATCGCGATTTTTGCAGTTTCGGCATCGCGTATTTCACCAATCATTAATACCTGCGGGTCCTGTCTTAATAATGAACGCAGGGCGGTCGGGAAAGTCATCTGACCATGCGGTGTGATTTGCGTTTGTGTTGCGCCTTCAATCCTGATTTCCACTGGGTCTTCGAGTGTTACTACGCTTTTTCCGGGGAAATTGTTCAAAATACCTCTTAGAATAGCGGCTAATGTAGTGCTTTTGCCGCTGCCTGCCGGGCCTGTGAGAAGCAAAACACCCATATTTTTTGATGAGATTTGCTGAAGAGTAGCATAAATCTGCTCGGAAAAGCCTAATTTTTTCAGGTCCATAAGCTCTTTATGACTGTAAAACAGACGCACAACTGCTCGCTGGCCATGAATTGTGGGGAAAACCGCAAGTCGCTGGTCTGTAACTTGCCCGTTTTGACTTTTTACTATCTCTATTCTGCCTTCCTGCGGGATATCGTTGCGGTATGTTAAAAGTCCACCCAGAACTTTTAATCTCGCTATCACGTTATCGGACAAGGACTTAGGAATTTTTTCGATAGTGTTAAGAACACCGTCGAGCCTGTATTTTACAGCTAAATCAGACCCGGTTGGCTCGAAATGGATGTCGCTGGCGCTGTATTTTATTGCTTTTTTGAGTAAATCATCAACAATATCAACAATATTACCAGCCTCTATGTTGTCGTAAGTGTTTTCATTGTAATCGTTTACATTCATTTTTACAAAACTCTTATTAATATGTCTTATTGCCTGACTAACAGTAAGACGCAATGACCTTATAAAACGTTACATAAGAAAATTTATTTTTTTTGATTTTTTTCCTTTTTTTATGATAACATAAAGCTGTGTGTTGCGTCTATAAAATAAGAAATGGACGATAATTATGTTTGATAAGGCCGTAACTTACGGGTCAATATGGGATTTTGTAGGTACTGAAGCGATTGCCAGGGACCAAAGGTGGGTTCTGTCTGCAATGCAAAAGCATGGTCCGGAGCTTGTTAATATGCTTTGGCGTATTTTAGGGAACGAGCAGGATGTTTGCGATGCTTACCAGGAAACGTTTCTTCAGCTTGCCCATTATGACAATGAGGGATCCCTCACGGCGAATCGCAAGAGAGCGGAAAAACCTTCGCATATTAAAGCGTATCTTTTTAGTACAGCAAATAATATCGCAATTTCGATGTTGAGAAGAAAGATAGCTGAAAGAAACAGAGTTGCGAAAACCACAGTTGACAAAATAGATGAGCGTTCGCCTGTAAAGGAGCTTGATACCAAATTTCTGCAGGAATCTCTACGGGAGTGCATTGCAAAGCTCCCGGACCATATGAGATCTGTCCTTGTCCTGCGTGATCTGGCTGAATTACCTTATACCCAAATCGGCTCAATATTGAACATATCTACCGGTACAGCAAGGGTTTACAGGTGCAAAGCAATCCAGTTATTAGCAGTTTGGATGTCGAAAGAAGAATGATAATGATAAGATTAAAAACAAATAAATTAAATACTGTTTGGAATCATAAAGACATTAAAAAAACAGGTAAGTGCAAAAAGATAAGACAATGGTTTTTTTCTTCTGTAGGTAGACAATTTTCTGCTGATTCACCCTGGCTGCAAAGGCATATCGCACAATGTCCTCGCTGCCAAAAGAGGCTGGCATCTATCGGTAGAGTTAACCTGGCATTATCGGTTATAAAAGCTAAATCTCACAATCACGATTTATTTTTACGTGCAAATACACAGGCTATAAGTGTGCTTAAACACAATCTTCGTGAAGCGCCGAAGGCACAAAAGCTGAAAATGATGAAACCTGAGCCGAAGCTGGCTTTCAGGCTTATTCATTGTTTGCAGCCGTCGGCAAATATAGCGGCGTGCCTGGTAATTATATTTCTTATGAAATTCGGCATTTTTTCATCTGTAAAAAATTTACAAACGCAAAGCAAAAAAGCGTATAAGCAATATTTTGTCAGCAATATTGGAAAGGAACTGACCGAAGATGTTTTCCCAGGCAATTTTTCATAGGTATTGCCTGCTCATTCCCGGAAGGATAAGAAGGAAATAAAAGCTTTTTTCCTGTTATATAACCTGCATTTAATCATCTAAAATCAAGTCAAGTCGGGATATAAAACTACCGATAATCGCTTCTGTAAGCGGTACTTACATTTATACTATGTCAGTTAGCTACAAAGTCCGATATATCTCGGTAAAAATGCTTTTTTATGCTTTGAGCAGATTTGAATGACCCACAAATATTACTTATATTTTAGATGTTATGGCACGGATTTTTGGATTTAAGACAAAAGAGCAGCCTAAGGGGCTGAACATCGTTGAGCCGCCTTTGGCGGATTCTGATAATTGCGGACTCGAGGATATTTGCGGACTTTCCCAATTGTATTCTCCGGAGCAGGATTCCACT
>CAYSHS010000039.1:0-15242 GCA_964430845.1 uncultured Pirellulales bacterium
AACCTGTGACCCGCTGATTAAGAGTCAGCTGCTCTACCAGCTGAGCTAATCGCCCTGTTACTTAGGAAAAGTGAATTTACACCTAAAAGGAAGATATTGCAAGAAAAAATCCTTTTTTTAGCGTTTTCCATGGTTTTCAATTCTATGAAAAAGTTATTTATCCTTGCAAAACCTGATATTTTTGGCTATAAAGTAGATTGATCGTATGTTTTCATTTGTGAACAAATGAGCTAACAGTAAGCCTGACAGGCAAGAAACTTAGAAAAAGGTGTATTATGAAAAATTGTTTACAAACACTTTCACATTTATTTTTTATCACACTATTACTAATCCAAATGACTTCCTGTAGCGCCGGGGAAACAAAACAACAGAACAAAAATCGTTTTACCGAGACAAATATTTTTTCTTTACCTGAGAATCTTCTCGGCATAATACCTCACGGAAATGATTTAGTTGTAGCCGCTCTTAATAAGAACAGCCAGCAATGTATCATTATTAATGGAAAAGAAGGCCCGGGATTCGAACGTATCGTACCAAATTCAATCATTTTCAGTAATGACGGCAAGCGCATAGTTTATATTGTTGAGCAAGACAATCATCTTATGGTTGTTAATGACGGCAAAGCCAGTGAGGGATATGGCGGAATAGGAGATGGAACACTGGTTTTGAGTCCCGATGGCAATCGAATTGCCTATGCGGCCAAAAAAAATGATAAGTGGATGCTCGTTATCGATGGAAAAACTGATCCGATGTATGATGTAATCGGAGGCACTCCTGTTTTTAGTCCTGACAGTAAACACCTGGCCTACGCTGCACAAAATGACGGGAAATGGTTTGCTGTTATTGATGGTAAAGTCGGTCCTCAATATGATGGAATCGGAGCTTTAACTTATAGTGCAGATAATAAACAAATAGCTTATATAGGCATGAAAGGTGAAAAATATCTTGTAATTAGAAATGATAAGGTTAGCGTGGAGTACGATGGAATCGGAGATATGATTTTTAGTCCGGACGGACAGCATTTTGCATATTCAGCCATGAACAAGGAAAAATGGTCATGCTTTGTCGATAACCAGCCTGCAAAAGAATATGATATGATAATGAAAGGTTCTATGGTTTATAGTCCCGATAGTAAACGTCTGGCTTATGTTATCAGTAACAATCAGAAATTAAATGTAGTTGTCGATAATCAGTTCGGACCTGAAATGGAAGGAATCGGAACTGTTCCCGTTTTCAGTCCAAATAGCAAGCACATCGTTTATATCGCCCGTCAAGACAACAGGCAGGTCCTTGTATTCGACCAGAAAACTGGTACAAAATATGATGGCATCGGGGGAAACAGCGTGATTTTCAGTCCCGATGGCGAACGCATAGCTTACGCCGTTAAAAAAGGTAACAAATGGCAAATTGTGCTCGATGGCAACGCCGGCAGGGAATACGACCAGGTTGGAGGATTAATTTTCAGCCCGGATAGCAAACAGATGGCTCATGTTGCGTCAAACGAAGGGAAATTTACTATAGTCGTGGATGGTTCGGAAAAAGGACAATACGATGGAATTGTTAATGCCCCTGTTTTTTCTTCGGACAGCAGGCACATAGCTTTTTTTGCCGAAGAGGGAAATAAATGCTTCATGGTTGCTGATGAAAAGGAAGGAACGAGATTTGAAAAACTAATTTGTGCCATTACAGCTCCTGAAGATGGCGGATTCGTGGCAACTGCCTTAAAAGACAAGGCTTTTTACAAGATAACCTGGAAACCATAAGTGAATGAACCTTTATATTGCCGGAACAATTAATTCATAAACTCACTAACGAGAAAAATCAATGAGATACAGCCGGATTCTTGTACCTACTATTAAAGAAGTTCCCGCCGATGCGGAAATAATAAGTCATCAATTGCTGCTGCGAGCCGGGATGATGCGGAAAATAGCCAGCGGAACATACACATATTTACTGCTTGGCTGGCGCAGCCTGCTGAAAATAATCGCTATCGTTCGCGAAGAAATGAACGCGGCTGGCGCACAGGAAATAATGATGCCTTCGCTTCAGCCTATGGAGCTGTGGCAAAGAACAGGCCGGGACGTTGACTATGGCCAGACTATGTGTCACCTTACCGACAGGCATGGAAGAGAGAATGTCCTTGGCCCGACTGCAGAAGAAGTCGTGACATTTCTGGCAGCCGGAGAGATAAACTCTTACAAGCAGCTTCCGTTTAACCTGTACCAGATAAGTCCCAAGTTTCGGGATGAATTTCGTCCTCGTTTCGGGCCAATCCGTTCTCGCGAATTTTTAATGAAAGATGCTTACAGCTTTCACGACAGTCCTGAGAGTCTCGAAGAAACTTACCGGGCGATGTATGATGCGTATTGCAAAATTTTCACACGCTGCGGTCTGGATTATGTTATTGTCGAAGCTGAAGTCGGGGAAATGGGAGGCTCCGGCTCACATCAGTTCACAATACCCTGTGAGTCAGGTGAGGACACAATTGTTTATGCCGAAGACGGCTCATACGCCGCGAATCTCGAAAGAGCGAGTGTTGACGCCCTACCCAAACAAATAAGTGATAAGGAATTTCCTGTCATAGAAGAAGTTCATACGCCGAATATTGGCAGTATCGAAGCGGTGTGCGAATTTCTTAAAACAAAACCAGGGCAGATGATAAAGACTTTGATTTACTCGAAAGAAGATACAACGATAGCCGCTCTTATTCGAGGCGACCACGAAGCAAATGAGGAAAAGTTGTGCATTGCCACTGATGGCGGAAAACTTGCTCTCGCTGATGAAATATCCATCGAGAAAGCAACGGGAGCGAAGGTTGGATTTGCCGGGCCGGTCGGATTGGCTGATAAAGTCGATAAGATGATAATCGACCATGCCGTAGCGGCAATGGCGATCGGAGTTACCGGAGCGAATAAGACCGATTATCATATAAAGAATGTTGTGCCCGGCAGGGATTTTCCGCTGGATGGTGAAAATATTATTGTAGCTGATATAAGAAACGCTCGTGAAGGTGACACTTACAAGGGTAAAAAACTGCTATTCAAAAAAGGTATAGAAGTAGGCCAGGTTTTCAAGCTCGGAACCAAGTACAGCGAAAAACTCGGTGCGAAATACCTCGATGAGAATGATAATGAAAAAGCCAGCCTTATGGGCTGTTATGGAATCGGGATAAATCGGATTCTCGCATCAGCGATTGAATTGGGCAATGACAAGGACGGGATTATCTGGCCTATAAATATCGCACCATTCGAGGTTATAGTAACCTGTGTCAACCAGGACGATAAGGAAGTCGCACAGGTAGCGGAAGATATATATCAGAAGCTGCTTTTCAATAGAATAGACACCTTGCTTGACGACAGAATACTTCGGGCTGGGGCGAAATTCAAAGATGCCGACCTTATAGGCATACCTGTACGTATTACAGTCGGCAAAAAATCGATAGCCGAAGGCAATGTGGAGATAAAGCTCCGCAGGGAAAGTGAAAGTGAAAAAGTAAAAATCGAAGATGCTCCATCTCGTGTAAATGAGCTGATTAATAAACTGCGTACTTAGCAGAAATTTCTAAATCCGAAATCCTAAATAATATCCAAAATTTAAATTAACGAAATTCAAAACTGTTTTGAACTTCGGTTTTTGGAAATTTAAATTTATTTTGGATTTAGAGCTTAGATATTAGGATTTTATTATGTGGCAGTTGAAAGACCCGCAACCTGTAAAACTTATATTTGGCATTTTAGCGGCTAATCATCAATGCCTGCATACCGCAATCGATGCACTTTCAGCCAAATTCGGCAGGCTTGATTTTTCCAGTGATGTATGGCCCTTCGATAAGACGGATTATTATAATGAGCAAACGGGTTCTCGCATACTCAGAAAGTTTGTGAGCTTAGAGAAACTAATTGCGCCGGGAAAATTAGCTAAAATGAAGCTCCAAACCAACAAACTCGAGCAGAAATTAGCAAAATCGCTCGCACTTCCCCTGCCGCGGCCTGTCAATCTCGATCCGGGGATAATCGAGCCATCGAAGCTGGTGCTTGCGACAACAAAAAATTACTCACATCGTATATATATCGGCAGAAAAATTTATGCCGAAGTTACGTTGATTTTCGACAAGGGAAAATGGTGTTCGCTGGAACATACATACCCGGATTACAAGCAGCAGTGCTATTTCGATTTTTTCAGCAAAGTCAGGGAAAGATTGCTCGAGCAGCTTAAAACTGAACTTTTGCAAAAATGAGAAAAGGCATACTTTGGAAAGAAAAAATGAATCACAATTTAATAAAGCGGCAATTATAAAAAGATATATAAACATTTTTGTTGTTTTAGCAGCGTTAATTCTTTCTCTTGCAATAATAAGCAACAGTATGACCAAACCTTTTGGTCATGACGAAGAAATGTACTGCACAGGCGCCTATTTGATGGCCCAGGGCAAAATGATTTACCGGGATTTTTCTTATGTATCCCAAATGCCCTGCCACCCGCTTCTTTACGCCGCTGTATATAAAATAACCGGCACTACTCACTATTTGCTTACGGGAAGATTAATATCAGCAATTTGCGATATTCTTGTTATGATTAGTATTGTCGGCATTTATAGATATGTTTTCAAATCATCCATAATCACCGGCACGCTTTTTGGTCTTGGAGCGGCTGTCGTTTATATTTTTAATCCGCTTGTCGATTACGCAAACGGATATGCTTGGAATCACGATGTTGTCATCCTCTGCGTTATGCTTGCGTTATGGCTGTTTATATTGACGGATTTCAAGCAAATATCGTCGTTCTGGCTAACCGCGTGTATGGGCGCTTTGCTTACATTCGCGGCCTGCATGAGAATAACTACGGTTTTTATTATATTTTTATTTCTTATAATTTTGTTAAGTGTCCCTGCAGGTTCGATTAAGCTCAGGCTAAAAACAGTCCTGCCTTTTTTGGCGGCTTCGTGTCTTGTTTTAATTTGGCCCCTATGGGTAATAGCTCATGCATACAAGGCGTTTTATCTTAATCTCGTTAAAATACCAGCTCTCAACGGCAGATGGCTGCATGATATTGGAATGGTTTACAACAAATTTGGATTGTTATTTAACAGTCTTACCATACCGGGATACTTTATATTGCTTGCTCTGGCAATTTTTCTCTGGATAGCGATTGTTGTTCTTCGAGGCAACTTAAAAATACAAGATAAATCGGAAGTGCTGCTTTGTGCCTTTTTGCCTGTGGTCTTTTTTGTTATCGCGTTTATTCCACCTACGATGTGGAAACAGTATTTGGCGATGCCTGTTCCTTTCATCTTAACCGGCCTTGCATTTCCATTTTTATATCTGCATGAAAAAGCATCAGCAGCATCAACCCGTAAATTTTATAAGACCGGAATTGTTTTTTTTGTAATTTGCGTTCTCGTATCTGTAGTATCATATCCTGTTGTGCTTTACAGAGTTCCGGCGATTCTTGTACCTGAAGTGTGGACGCCGACAGAGCTGCATAAAATTTCAAAGGATATTGCCGATGAAATAACAGAACCAAAACTGGTAATGACCTTGGCTCCGCTTTTGGCAATAGAGGGCGGCTGTGATATTTACACGGAACTGTCCTGCGGGCCTTTTGTTTATAGAGTCGCTGATTTTCTTTCACCGGAAGAACAAAGAATCACACATACAATCGGCTCTAAAACTCTTTCAGGATTAATTTCCCAAAGACCTCCATCTGCCGTTATAACAGGAATGGAAGTGGAAGCTCTTGAAAAACCTCTTATCGATTCGGCAAATGAGCTGAATTTGAGGAAAAAAGTGTACGAAAACGGCCCGACTGTTTATTTTAGACCGGGAAGTGGACGATTTTAGATTGATAAGAAGAACAATTCATATTATAAAATCTACTTTTAAAGTATGTTTTGCTGTAAAATAAAAATAACACATTATACCGATTAAGGAATTTTTATTATTGACATGCTGTCATTACTATCGATAATTTTGCTGGCCGGCTCTTTCGTTTTGTCGCTGGCATTGACTTTTTTGGCGCGGAAATTCGCACTTCGTATCGGTTTTGTTTCCAGACCCGCCAGTGACAGGTTCGCGAAAAATGTCGTGCCCCTCGGGGGCGGTATCGCCATCTTCGCAACCCTGGTTATCACTATCATGGTTTCTACCGCAGTGGCAGTATTTTTCGCTGCTCCCGGGCATCTTGACTGGCTTGGAAAATCTGTAACTATTCATACGGAAGGTTTTATAAGTAAAATAAGCAAGCTAATGATTTTACTTATACTCGTTTTAGTATTGTTTCTACTGGGACTGTGGGACGACAAGAAACATCTCGGCCCGTTTTTCAAACTCGCCGTACAATTTCTAATTGCAATATGTGCCGCGTTTTTTGCCGATATTCGTGTGGAATTTTTTATCGAAAATAAAATTATTACTTCACTGCTCTCGGCCTTCTGGATAGTTCTCATTATTAATTCTTTTAATTTTCTCGATAACATGGACGGTCTTTCCGCAGGTATTGCAGTAATCACGAGCGGCATTTTATTTTCCATCGCTGCCCTGAATGGGCAGGTTTTTATAAGCGCCCTGGCTATTGTTTTCATTGGAACCCTGTCAGGTTTTTTAGCGTTTAATTTTCCGCCGGCAAAAATTTACATGGGAGATGCAGGCTCGCTCGTAGCCGGTTTTTTTGTAGCGATGCTTAGTTTGCGAACAACATATTACCACCAGGCACAAAGCGGCAACTGGTACTCGGTATTTGTGCCGCTTATTGTTCTGGCTGTACCTTTATATGATTTTATCAGCGTGACCTTCCTTAGAATAATGCAGGGCAAAAGCCCATTCGTGGGTGACACGCAGCATTTTTCCCATCGTATCAGGAAACATGGTTTTACAGATACACAGACTACTTTAATCCTTTACCTTGCAACGCTGTGCACAGGGCTTGGGGCAGTATTTTTGTACCAGGTAAACCGTATCGGGGCCGTTCTTATCTTTATTCAGACTATTATGATATTATCAATTATTGCCATTTTCGAGACTGCTGCGAGAAATGAAAAACACGACGAATAACCAGGATACGGAAAAAAGCAAAGCACTTATAATTTATGAGCATGCTTTGCTGATTTTTTACGTTGCAATAATTATTATCAGGGTATTATACACCGAGGGACCAACGATGCAAACAAGTGCAGTACCCGTCACGAGCAATGACAGCCTGTACAACTTGTATGTATCCGCAAGCTTGTTTTTTTCTTTTCTCCTCTGGCTGGTCTGGAGTCTTTGCAGCAGGAGATTTTCGTTCAGGTCAACGGGCATTGAAATCGGTTTATGTATTTTTAGCGTTTCCGCGGTAATTTCAGGTTTTTTTGCGGCTGATAAAAGGCTCGCAATAAATAATATCGTCTCATTATTTACACCCGTATTCTGCGCAATCCTGCTGGTTCAAATAATTGATTCCTATTCAAAATTTAAGTTTTTACTTGTTTTTATTGTGATTCTTGGCCTGGTGTGTGCTTACCAGTGCGTCGATCAGATGCTCTTTCTTAACAGGGATACAGTTATCGAATTTGAACGTAATCCCGAGAGCACGTTAGAGCCTCTTAATATACAACCTGGAACGCTTCAATATTTTCTGTTTGTACAAAGGCTTTATTCCAACAATGCCAGGGCATATTTTACTACGAGAAATTCAGCAGGCTCTTTTTTCTTATTAGCGCTTTTTGCAACATTTGCTTTACTTATGGGAAGTGAGAGACCTGTAAAACTTAAAGTTATTTTTATAATTCTGCTTATTGCGACATTCCTGACAAAAAGTAAAGGCGCAATTACAGGATTGTTTTTCGCATTTGTACTTCTTGTTTTCTATCTCAGGTATGGTCCCCGGCTTAAAGCTCATCGAAAATCCATATTAGCTGCCTTTGTGCTATTAATTGCGTCTGGAGCTTTTCTAATTGCATGGTACGGGCAGACACATCAAACTCTGCCTGGTGGTAACTCAATGCTTGTCAGGTGGCAGTACTGGCAAGCCTCGGCAAAAATGTTTATGGACCATTTCCGGACTGGTGTGGGACCTGGCAATTTCAGCAGCTATTATTCTTATTACAAACCTGCGGCCGCACTGGAAAGTGTTACTGACCCGCATAATTTCGCGCTGAGCATCCTGACCCAATACGGCCTGCCCGGTCTTATCGGATTCCTGTTGATGATTTTTCTTCCTCTATGGAAGATAACAAATAGCCAAACATTTGTTTTACAACAGCCGGATAAACAGGAACAAAATCTCATCATAAACAAAACGGCAGTAAATATAATACTCTGTTTATGGTTTGGTCTGCTTCTTGCCAGGCTCGCCTTGTTCCCTGCACTTAAATCAACCAATATATTAGTAGTAATTTACGTACTAATCTGGTATTTTATTCCGCCCTTTGCTGTATTTATTATAAGCTTAAGGCTTTTGAGAAAGTATGCCTGTTCAGAGTCTTATACTAAAGATAGTGCTCGAAGAAGAAATACCGTCGCCGCAATTCTGTTCTGCGCCTTGTTGGGATTTCTCCTGCACAATCTCACGGATTACGCAATTTTCGAGCCGGGTATATATACGACTTTCTGGTTCCTTTTCGCGGCTCTTATAGCATTAAATTCCAATAATAAACAGCAGCAGAGGATGGTTTTTACTCTCGAACCTTATCAGAAAACCACAACGATTTTAACAGCTCTTTCTTTAAGCTTTATTTTTCTTAACTACGTGGTTGTGCCTGTAGCGAAATCAACAGGAAAAATAAATCTCGCTCAAAAAGCGTTTTCTTCAGGCCGGCTCGAAGAAGCTCATTACTTATTAGATTTCGCGGCCCACGATGACAAGCTGAGCACATACGCTTTGTCACTCAATGCTCGAATGTATATGAAGGATGCCGGAATTGCCACCGCACGGGAAGAAAAGTTCAAGCTGCTTTTATTCGCCCAGAAATACCTGCTGGAAGCAGTTTCTCGTAACAGTGCAAGTTACAAAAATTACGAGGATTTGTCTGAAGTACGCCTAAGACTATCCGAAATCTCAAGTCCTGAGGAAACAGCCGGCTGGCTTGATTTGGCATTAAACGCCGCTGCTGAGGCAGTAAATCGATACGAAGGCAGCGAGCGTATGCATTTCAACCTGGCACTGATTGCTGAGAGACTTGGTAAAACACAAACAGCGATTGAAGAATATAAAAAAGCTGTTGAAATAGAAGACAAGTATCGCGAACAGTTTCACAAGATGTATCCGGAAGAAGTATTGGTCAGCCGGCTTGGTGAGGAAAAATATCAATTTGCTCTCAAGCGAATTACCGAGCTTATCAACCAGGGCAAAATATAGCTTCTGCGAAAATTCCTTGTATCAGGAACACAGGTAAAAACAATTGTTTTAAGAAATTTCCGCCATTAAATCTTCCGGAATATCGAAATTGGAATATGCGTTCTGCACATCATCATGGTCATCAAACGCTTCCATGAGCGAAATAATTCTTTCTGCGGTATGTTTATCGTGAATTTCAATTGTGGTTTGCGGGACCATTGAAATCTCTGCAACTTCCGTGTGTATTTCATTATCCTGAAGCGCTTTTTTAAGCTCGTCGAAAGCTGCCGGCACGCAGGTAATTTCTGATACATTGCCCTGTGTTTTGACATCATCTGCTCCTGCATTAAGTGCGATCTCCAAAAGCTGCTCTTCATCGACTTTTTCATTATTAACCGTAATAACTCCCTTCTGGCTGAACATCCAGTTCACACAGCCGCTGCTTCCGAGAGAGCCTCCGTGTTTTTCAAAAATCTTTTTAATCTCCGGGCCTGTCCTGTTGCGATTGTCCGTCAGGGCATCCACCATAACTGCTACACCACTCGGGCCATAACCTTCGTATAGCACCTCTTCGAAAGTGACTCCTGCGATATCGCCGGTTCCTTTTTTAATAGCCTTTTCGATAGTATCTTTAGGCATATTCGCGGCTTTGGCCTTATCGATTGCGTATCGCAAGGAAAGGTTTGCAGAGGGATCTCCCCCACCGTTTTTGGCGGCGACTATTATCATTCGAGCAACCTTGCTCCACGTCTTGCCGCGTTTCGCATCATTTACGGCCTTTTTATATTTGATTCCAGCCCAATGTGAATGACCTGACATTTTTGCTCCTAACAATAATTATTATTAATTATACAGCTACGCATAGATATTATATCTATTTCGTTCAGAGTTGAAATATATTTAAAAAAGTTTTTAATATTGCTCTTCAGTTATCAGCTCGATCTGTAAGTTACGAAATTAGACGGCACATCATTCGTTCCAGAGGCATATATGAACGTATATAGAAAATTGAAAAATACCAGATTTTCCCAATTTTTGCAATCATAAGAGTATATATTTCTGTCTGAAAAAAGTATATAAAAGTGAATTTTAGCTTGACAAAATGCTTGTTTTCAAATATTAAAGCAGTTTTTATTATGGTTTTCTGGAATACAGTAGTTTGTGTTCTGTCACATATAAACACTAAAAAAGTGTTTAAGAGCCATAATTTTCGATTTGTTCGGAGTAATTAAATATGTTACCAGTCAAAAAAAGCAGTAAAAGTCAAACTCGCAGACGTCGAAGCCATCATAGTTTGAAGGCAACCAACTATTCGGTATGCAAAAAGTGCGACCAGGCCAAATTACCCCACGCCGCGTGCTCGAATTGCGGCTACGTCAACCCGAAAATTACATTGAAACTCGCTGAGGAGTCCTGACAGGCATAGTAAAATGCGTATAGCAATTGATGCAATGGGAGGCGACGAAGCGCCAAAAGAGATAATTGCAGGTGCTTTGGAATCAATCGAAAAGTTAGTTGAGACCGATGAGATAATTCTCGTCGGTCCTGAAGACCAAATAGAAGCCCTGCTGCCCTCTCCAAAGACCAGGAAAGGCATGATAAGTATCGTTCATGCACCGGATGTCATCTCCATGGGAGATGTACCGGTAGAGAGCCTTCGAAGGAAACCGAAAAGCTCTATCTCTGTTCTTGCCAAGCTCGCAAAAAGAGGTCAGGCAGACGCTGTCATTTCCGCAGGGAATACCGGAGCCTGTGTTGCAGCCTTCCAGATGAGAATGAGAAATCTGCCTGGTGTGGTTCGACCAGGAATAACAGTTGTTTTCCCGACACCGGGAGGTCCGGTAACAATCTGTGATGTCGGTGCAAATATTGCATGCAAACCTATACATTTGTACCAATATGGTGTTATGGCAGGCATATACTCGAAAAATCTGCTAAAAATCGATAATCCGAGAGTTGGAATCATGAGTATAGGCGAGGAAGAAGCGAAAGGTAATGAAAATGTTAAAAAAACACGGGAGCTGGTTAAAGCAGATAAGAAAATGAATTTCATCGGAAACATTGAGGGCAGAGACATTTTCCGGGGCGCCTGTGATGTTATTATCTGTGATGGTTTTGTCGGAAACGTAGTACTCAAACTTACCGAAGGACTAGTAGATGGGCTATTCAGGGCGATTAAACACGAACTGATGGAAGAAAAAATCACGCTGGCGATGAAATTCAAGCCTGTTATGCAAAGAATCTATGAAAAATATGACTATAATGAGTACGGAGGCGCACTTTTACTTGGCATTGATGGCACAGCTATAATATGTCACGGTTCAAGTCAAAGCAGAACTATAAAGAACGCTATTATGGCTTCTAAAAGATTTTACACTGAAAAAATTAACGATAAAATCGTCGAATATTTTTCGGACAGCCCCGTTCAAAATTCAGTGCAGAACAATAAAACGCAGGAACTTGATTCTAATGAATAATCCTATTAATGATTATCGTCCCTCTTATAATGCAGTCATTTCCGGGTATGGTTCATTTATACCGAAAAAAACCCTGTCAAACGATGAGCTCTCGAAAATGGTTGATACTACAGATGAATGGATAACATCACGAACCGGTATAAAAAATCGACATATTACAAATGACAATGAGAGTACAGCTTTTTTGGCTACAGAAGCTGCAAAAAAAGCAATTGCTCAGGCAAATCTCAAAGCTAAAGAGCTTGAGCTTATTATTGTGGCAACTATTACTCCTGAGATGGTTTTTCCTTCTACCGCCAGTTTTGTGCAGTTAGCTCTAAAAGCAGAAAAAGCATGGTGCTTTGACCTGGCTGCCGCATGCAGCGGCTTTGTATATGGTCTCTCTATCGCACAGCAGTTTATACAAAGCGGACGTTTCAAAAACGCTCTTGTTATCGGTGCTGAGACACTGACCAAAATCACGGACTGGTCAGACCGGGCAAGCTGTATTCTTTTCGGAGATGGCGCAGGAGCTGTAGTGCTTGAACGCAGTGATGATGGCAGAAAAGGAATTCTGTACAGCACGATGCACTCCGACGGCAATAGCTGGGAAGCATTGAACTGCCAGGCTTACGGCTCACGATATCCTTCTTCAAAAAAACTCGATGATCCCAAAAAAATTTATATGCAGATTAAAGGCAGGGAAGTATATCAGCAGGCTATTCGCAGAATCGTGGAAACTGTGAACCATTGTCTGGATCATTGCGGACTCAATATCGACGATATAAAAATGGTTATCTCGCACCAGATGAACGCCAGGATTATCGAATCAGCAGTAAAACGCCTTAACCTGCCTGACGAGAAAGTTTTTATTAATATTAACGAATACGGCAATACATCGGCAGCTTCAGTTCCGATTGCTTTTGATGAATGTGTCAGGGAAGGAAAATTAAAAAGAGGAGACCTCGTTATTTTAGTAGCTTTCGGCGCAGGACTGACATGGGGAGCTAATGTAATCGAATTTTAATTTCTAAAAATTCATAACATCAAAACCGGGGGATAAGAGTTTATAAATTATGAAAAAGGCATTTCTATTTCCGGGACAAGGCTCACAAACGGTCGGAATGGGAGCGGATATTTACCATAAATTCGACGCAGCGTCCAAAATTTTTGACAAGGCAAATAACATTATGGGCTTCGATTTAAGCAAACTATGTTTCGAAGGCCCGGCTGAAGAGCTTAACAGCACTGCTGTTTCACAACCTGCGATTTTCACAACTTCGGCAGCTTTTTTGGAAGTTCTAAGAACTGAGCTGCCTGAAAATACTCTTGCACCTGACGTTACGGCCGGTCTGAGCCTGGGTGAATATACTGCACTCTACGCCGCAGGGGTATTCAGCTTCGAAGATGCTCTAATTCTCGTTCAGAAACGCGGACAGGCAATGCAGGAAGCCGCTGATGCAAACGGCGGCGAAATGGTCAGTATAATCGGAATAGACGAAGACAAGGTCAAACTTCTTTGTGAAGAGGTTCTTGAAGGAGTTGACGAAAGCGAAGAAAGCGACGAAAACGAAATTCCTTTCATTGAGCCTGTAAATTTTAATTGCCCGGGTCAAATCGTCCTGAGCGGCACAAAAGCAGCATGTAAAAGAGCTAAGGATTTGGCCTTAAAGCATGGCGCAATTAAGGCCGTACGACTGGATGTTGCAGGAGCCTTTCATACTTCCATGATGTCGAGCGCTGCTGATGCTCTCAAACAGGCGTTGTCAAATTGCACAATTGCACAGCCTTCCAAACCCGGTATTATAGCAAATATAAACGCACAATTCTATCGGAACAGCCAGGACATAGCAGAAGGTCTTATCAAGCAACTGACCAGCCCGATATTATGGCAAAAATGTATGGTGCGCCTTCTGAACGAAGGTATCGAGCAATTCTACGAAATAGGTACTGGCAGAGTCCTTACCGGCCTAATGAAAAGAATCAGCAGAAAAACAACTGTTTTCAATATCTCGACCGCTCAATCTATTTACGAGCTGCTAAAAAATTAGCCTCTATATTAATACTGAACTTTTGCAAAAATGAGAAAAGGCATACTTTGGAAAGAAAAAATACGTTTTTTATTTTTTCTTTTCCAAATATAAATTATTCCTTATAAAAGGCTTACGTAAAAATATAATTATTATTTTAAGAAAATCGTTCAGCGATTTTCTTAAATAATATATGCCTTTTCTCATTTTTGCAAAACTCTTGTTTTGGAACCTAGTAGAAAAGAAGTCGAAGATACGCTGAAGGCGGGAAACGCGAAGAAAAATGTCATTGCGAGGAGGCTAAAAAGTCAGATTTTTTGTGATTTACGCACCATTTTTGGCCTGTCCAGACGTAGCTTTAACGAAGACGGATAGAATTTTCAGATTAAATAGGTTGCTGAGGAATCTATTTTAAAAAGGAATTCTAAAAACAGAATGTCCCCTTTAAAACACCCACGCCATTCGGATCTGATACTTCTATTCCTTTCCTATTATTATTATAACATGAAATTCAATTTTGTCAATCCCCTTCACATATAAGAAACATGGCTTTTTCATATGTGATTTGCAGTGCTACAGAATGATAAAATCTTTGTTCATAGTATCCTATATGGAAGCTATGCTCTTTGTATGGATTTTGAATGGAGAAAATAAAAAAGAATAACGAAAAGATAAATCATAAAAAAAGAAAGTATATTATTGTTTATTATTTCATTAGGAATTTTATTGAAGATTGCCGCGCTGTGCTCGCAATGACCTTCTTTTATTTTCTCTGAGTCCTCGGTGCTCTCTGTGGCTATCTAAAGCTTTTGTTTTTACTTGACAGATTTGTTTTGTTAATCTCTGTAAGACTTTTACTCTTGCCGCCAAATATTCCAACTGCTCTTTTTTTATTTTGTAGCTGCTGTCGTATCTTGCTTTTACATAGGCTTCATTAAGCAAATCGTGGTCGAAAAATATACCAAATTTATGTCAATTAATTTCCCGCCAAGGCGCTAAGGCTCTATGAACGACTAAAGCTGCATCTACAATAGTTTTCCCAATTTCGTTCTCAGTCATCTATACCTTTGCGCCTTAGCACCTTTGCGTGATTATATATTGAAAAATTCTATCTTTTCCTGACAGATTTTTTCATAGATGTTTATTATGCTGATTTTCACGTCCGAAGCAACCTCCAACGTAAAAAATTATGCCATAAATTTCAGAGAAAAAGAACACAGAAAATATTCGATAATTCGGGGAGTTTGAGTAAATAATCATTTTTCGGGTTGGAAAATTTCTTTGAGGATGGCGGTTAAATTATCGATTGCTTTATTAACTTCCTGTGATAAGGGTAGCCCTAATTGAGCCTGGGCAGGCTGGACTCCGAGGATGTAAACATTCAAACAGATGCTCTTGCGAATCATATCTATAAAGATTTTTGGGGAAAGAGTGTGAGTTGAAA
>CAYSHS010000040.1:0-15166 GCA_964430845.1 uncultured Pirellulales bacterium
AATGAGAGTGTTGGGGCTCGAACCCAAGACCTACGCATTAAAAGTGCGTTGCTCTACCAACTGAGCTACACTCCCATTTATCCACCATAGTCCCGGTTGGGTTCAGCCGCAGAGATTTTATCGTCTTTACGGCACTACAGAGGACAAAATAAGTCCTAAGATTCTGCAATATAACCTTTTTCCAGGTGTATTGCAATATTATACTTGTAAAAGGCAAAAAAGAGGTTTTTTGCTGATATTTTTGCAAAAAAACAGCCGCCGGATAGCAGGCTCGGCGGCTGCGAAATTGAAATGTTGGGTCTATTAGCTTACTTTTTTTACATCGTCTATATCCGAATCATCATCGTCATCCATGTCATTGGTAAAACCATATTTGTTATAGGATTCATTTTTCTTATAGGATTTTCTTTCTGAACTGTTGGCACACGAAATGCAGTAGAGTGCCCAGGGAATCGCTTCGAGCCTTGGTTTTGGAATTGGCTGGCCGTCAAGCTCACAAATCCCGTACGTGCCGTTATCTATGCGGGCAAGCGCACTATCAATCTCGTTGATGAGCTTTCTTTCACTGTCCATCAGGTCGAGAGTAAATTCCTGCTCGTAGCTGTCGGTTCCGAGGTCTGCCATGTGAATAGGAACATGTGACAAATCGCTGTTGCCTTCACGCAATACATCATTCTCCATGTAAGAAACGTTACCAAGCAGCTCGTTTCTTTTTTCCCAGAGCAAGGCCCTGAACTTTTCAATTTCATCCGGTGTTAAATATTCTGTTTTCTTCTTATTTTCCTTCATAAATACTCCAAAATCCGTGTTGCTTACTCTACAGCGGCATAAATACTATTTTCATAAAGAACTCCCAAAGTGGTTTCCCTGAGTTTTTCCCTGCTCTGGAGGCTCTTTTTTGAGCTATGTTTATACGAGTCTTTTACGTTTTTTGTTTTCATAAAGCAGACTTTATGGTCATTTTCGGCTAAAAGGTCAATATAAATTTGGTTTTTTTCTTAAAATTTATATAAATCCTGCCTTTTAAATTTTTGAAAACACCGGGTGGAGTAATTTCTTGAGCAATATTAAGCCTTTTTCTGATTTTCAGGTATTAATATTCGGGTGTGGTTACATCTAAAATTTTGTTTGCCTTAGCCAATAATACTGATATAGAATACCCAGCGAAAGATTGAAAGTAATGAAGCTGCGTAATTAATAAAATTTAATGACGTTCAGATTTAAGGCCAAATCAATATGGAAGCTATTCTTATTAAAATATATGAACTTCTGGCTGAGTACGGCCTGAGAATTATCGGTGCTTTAATAATCCTTGTTGTCGGACACCGGCTGACTAAAGTGGTTTCGAGGCTGGTCGGTAAAGCAATGATAAAAGCAAAGATAGATGCTACTTTTACCAGTTTCGTCCAGCACTTAAGTGAAATTGCAATATTAGTATTCGTTGTTCTCGCCGCATTGAACCTGCTCGGGGTCAAAACAGAATCTTTCGTAGTTGTTATTGGTGCGGCCGGCCTTGCAATCGGTTTTGCGCTCCAGGGTTCTCTGTCCAATTTTGCGGCTGGTGTAATGCTTATTATCTTTAAGCCTTTTAAAGTAGGTGACTTTATCGAAGCGGCAGGCAAGTCGGGAACCGTAAAGGAAATTCAGATTTTCAATACGGTGCTGAATTCTCCGGACAACGTGCGTATTATTATTCCTAACGGTCAGGTAACCGGAAGTAACATCATGAATTATACTGTCAATGGAACCAGGCGCATCGACCTGGTTATAGGTGTCTCTTATGAAGACGACCTGAAAAAAACCCGGCAGGTAATAGAAAAGGTTGTTACAAATGATAACAGAATTCTCGAAGAGCCTGCATATACAATAGCAGTATCAGAGCTTGGCGAAAGCAGTGTCAATTTTGCAGTTCGTCCCTGGGTCAAAGCCGCAGATTACTGGGCTGTCAGGTTCGATTTGATAGAAAAAATAAAACTCGCTCTCGATCAGAATGGTATTACGATACCTTTTCCGCAGTGCGATGTCCATATGAAAACAAAAAGTGCTTAAAATTAAAATAAGCTATATTTCTCCTGGAGAGTATTACGCTTTTACGAATGGATTTATTTGAAAGGATTATGAGATGCGTTACAAAACGGTTTTTTTAGTGGCTGCTATGATGATATTTACCATGTTCTGTTACGCAGATGAAATTCAGTTTAAGAACGGAAATCGTCTTACGGGCAAAATTCTTCATCTCACTGATGGGAAGCTATTATTCAAATCGGATATCGCAGGCGATGTCACAATTGATTTATCGAACATTCAGACTCTCAGCAGCGATGAGCAGGTTACTGTAACTCTTAAGGACAATACAGGTTTCAGGCAAAGGTTATCAAGTGCCGGTAATGGGAGATTTTCAATCTCCGGAGATGAAATGACAAGCGCCCAGGAATTTGCTGTTTCAGATATTGTCACAATAAATCCGCCTGTTAAGCCTGCTCCTAAGTGGACGGGAAACCTTTCATTGGGAATCACTTCGACTCACGGCAATACAAAGACAGAAAGTGTAACCGGCAGCGCCAGCTTAAATAAGCGAACAGATAACGATAGAACGACACTTGGCGCAGACTATTCTAAATCCAAACAGAAGGACCCTTTAACAGGTAATGATCAGACTATTGAAGACTGGTGGCGCGCGCGAGCAAAATATGATTACTTTTTCTCCAAAAAGATGTACGGTTATATCGACACTCGATACGAAAAGGATTCCATTGCTGATCTTGACAGGCGTGTCACTGTGGGACTCGGCGGCGGCTATCAATGGTTTGAATCGGAAGATATGAACTTTTCAACTGAGCTTGGCCTGGCTTCTCTCTATGAAAAATTTGACAATCAAACTGACAGCACCAGCAATATTACAGCACAGCTTGGTTATCACTTCGATAAAAAAATAAAGGATAATATTAAATTCATAAACGACCTGACTTATTACCCTGCTCTGAAAAAGATGTCGGATTATTACCTGACGACAACAGCCGAAATTCGAATGGATTTTACTAAAAGTTTTTTTGCGAATTTCAAAACAATTTTCGATTATGACTCAACACCGGCTATCGGCGCGCATAAAACAGATGTCAAATATTTTATAGGGCTGGGATATAGCTTCTAAAAACAAATTCGACACAAAAGATAAGAAAAAGTATTCCGGTACAAGTGTTCACGGCAAAGTTTTTTGCCTGCGTCTTTGTATTTTACGTTGATTGCTTTTCGAAGATGTTTGAGAATTATAAATGAAAATGATAAATTTATATTTCGTATTGTGTAGTGCGTAATTTTGCGGTACGCATCACCTTAAAAAGACAGGATGTGACTGTATGAAAACGAAAAGATTTCCAGTATATGCTTTACTGCCCGGTCTTGTGCTGTTTTATAGCCTGGCATATGCAGGCTCCCGGCAGCAGAATAAGGCTATCACGAAACCCTGTGCGGATGTTACACTTTCCTTTGTTCAGCCCGGGAGCATTGCAAAGATCAATTACAGAGAAGGTGACATTGTGCAGGTAAATGATGTGCTGGTCAGGCAGGATGACAGTGTCGAGCAAATCAGGCTGGAACAGCTCAAGGCCGAAAGAGATGATGAAACAACAATTAAACATGCCGAGATTACGCTTCAGCAGAGAGGTGTTGATGTAAGGAGGCTCGAGGAGGCAGGAGCCGCGGTTACAACTCAGACAGAAATTGAATATGCCAAGCTGAACCAGCAGATTGCCGAGATGCAGCTTCATATTGCACAATTCCAGCATGAGCAGGCGAAAAGAAAATATGATGAGGCAAAAAAGCAGGTTGACAGGATGACTTTGAAAAGCCCGATAGACGGCAGAATCGAAAAAATTGACAAAGAAACAGGCGAGTCGGTAAACGCCCTCGAAGATGTAATAAGAATTGTACGCATTGATCCGTTATGGATAGATGTTCCTGTTCCCCTGGATCAAACTGCAAATCTCAAGTATGGCGGCCCGGCTATAGTCGAATTTCCCGAGCCGAACAAAATGACGGAAGAAGGTAAAATTATTTTTATTGCAAGTGTTGGTGACGCAGGCAGCGACACTCTTACAGTGCGCGTCCAGGTGCCAAATAAAACCAATCGTCCGGCTCGTGAAAATGTTTTAGTCAGCTTCCCGTCTGCCAAATGAAAGTAAAAATGTACAAGAAGCAAAAAATAAATCGCAAATTATTTTTAACAAATTGTTTTTGCCTGCTCGTTTTCAGCTTCCTGGTTTTAATTAGCATCATGCTCTTTATACCGGGCTGCATTTCGGAAAATGTAAATAAGAACCATCCCCTGGTTAAATACCAGGAAAGCCTGACAAGGCACGAATCCAGGCAGGGTATCGCTTACAAAGACCCGAACCGGCCTTTGGAGCTTCTCGAACCGGTTCCTTCCAAAGAAAGCGCACAGCCCGAAATAGAAATTACAACAGACCCCGGTACAGGTGGGAAAATTGTTAATCTTACTCTCGATGACGTAGTTCAAAAAGCGCTTGCCAACAGTTCCGAAATCAGGGTGGTCAGCTTCGATCCGTCTATTTCCAGGCTGGACATAACCAAAGCAGCATCGGAATTCGATATTACAGCATTCGGGGACATAAACTATAATAACGAGGACAATCCGGAAAACAGTATTTACCAGGCAGGCCAATCGAATGCAAGATCAATTGATACAGGCCTGAAGCAAAAACTCATAACAGGCTCGGAATGGTCGCTCACCTACGCCTTTACGCGAAACTGGGACGACCTGGCGGGAAGAATGCTATCGAAACGATATGAGCCTGTACTTAGTTTTCAGATGAGACAGCCTTTGCTTCGGAATGCCTGGCAGGACTTGAACCTGGCGGGAGTGGACATTGCGAAACTTAATTACAAAGTTGCATTGCTTGGTTTCCGGCAAAAAGCTGAAGAAATAACAACGCAGGTTATATCCAATTATTGGCGGCTGGTGCAGGCACGCAGGAATATCGAAATTTACAGAACTCTGCTCGACCAAACGATTGAAACACTTACTAAAGTACAGGGCAGAAGGCAGATAGATGCTACAGAAGTGCAGATTCAGCAGGCGGAAGCCTACGTTAAAGCACGCCAGGCCACTTTAATCCAGGCAGAAAAGGAAGTATTGGACCAGCAGGACTCACTCGTAAGATTAATGTCGGATTCGCAGTTGAATTTAATGCAGGAAGTCAATATAGTCCCGTCAAGCAAGCCTGCTCTCGAAAAAACAAATTTCGATTTAAAAAGCCTGCTCGAAACTTCGCTGCAGAAAAATCCCGCCATCCAGCAGGCCAGGGTCGGAATTGAAATCGCAGATATCAATATTCGCATCGCCAAAAACCAGAGAATGCCCAAATTAGACCTCGTGACATCATTGAGAACGCAAAGTCTCGACGCAGGCGCAGGGGATGCTTTCAACCACATGTATAACGGCGACTATGTAAGCTACGGAGTGGGACTGTCTCTCGAATATCCATTAGGGAATCGCCTGAAAGAAACTGAATTAATGGAAAGAAGGTACGCGAGCAGAAAGGCGGTCTTAAATCTTGAAAATATAGCGGACCAGGCCGCACAGCTTACGAAACAAAGTGCCAGAAGAATTGAAGCTGATTACGCTGAAATAGAAAAGCAGAAAGCGGCATCGGAAGCCGCTCGTGTTCATTTACAGGTACTCGAGGAGTCCGAAATAATCCGTGAAAAACTGACACCCGAATTCCTCTTGTTGAAATTGCAGGCACAGGAATTTTTAGCTAACGCACAAATAGCGGAAATAAGAGCCGTCGCAGACTACAACATAGCCCTGGCAGATTTGTCCCGCCTGCTGGGAACAACTTTGGAACTAAACTTAGTCGAGCCGATAACCCCGGAACATATAGAAAGCGACACAACCACAAAGTAATATCAATATCCTGAGTAACATAAGTACAGCCATAAACTACTCCGGCAAAACCGCCAACGAGAACAAATTCAACTTTTGCCTGGGCAGGTCTTTCGAGCAAATTTGTAAAATCATCACTCACAGCAGTTTAGCTTTCCGATGTCTTTCTTTTTTTTGCATTGCAGCCATGTCATAATTATATATGCTTTCACACTCGGTGTCGAACTCTCAAAAATGAGTTAATTTCCGGCTGTTTTTTATTCTTTTCCGGCGAAGCCGAGCTGCTCGTCGAGCCAGTGGTCGGTTTTCAGGACTGTTTTTCTTCTGTGGAGAGCCATTTTTTCGGCTCGGGTTTGGGCGAGCTTGAATATACGCCGGACAAATCTCGATGAGATGTCACCCTTCGAGAGGGCATATCTTTTTTTCAAGAAGGCGGCCGTGGTCTTCGTGTAGCGCGTGACAATTTCGTCTTCGAGACTGAAAATCCCACGCGCGGCCCCCGGGTCGCCCTGTCTGGCGCATCTGCCAAATAACTGCCTGTCAATACGCGCTGATTCGTTTGGCTCTGCGGCAATTACATAAAGACCTCCAAGCCGGGCGACTCCTCTGCCAAGCTTTATGTCCGTGCCGCGGCCAGCCATGTTGGTTGCTACTGTTATTCGTCTCTCCTGGCCTGCTTCTGCTACGATTTGTGCTTCTTTGCTGTGATAAATCGCGTTGAGGACCTGGTGGTCGAGTTTTTCTTCGTTAAGTAATTTGCTGATATATTCACTTGCGAAAACGCTGCGAGTTCCAACGAGAATGGGTCTTCCATGCGCGTGGATGTATTTTATTTCATCTACGATTCTTTCCCACTTTGCTGCTTTTGTGGGCAAGATAATGTTGGGCAGGTTTTCTCTCGCACAGGGACGATTTGTCGGGATTTTTACTACAGGTAAATGATAAATCTGCCAGAACTCAGATTCGGCCTCTGAAGCAGTTCCGGTCATTCCCGATAATTTTCGATACATCCTGAAAAATCTCTGGAAACTTATGCGAGCGTATGTGTCCTTTGGCGGGTTCACTTCCATCGCTTCCTTTGCTTCGACTGCCTGATGCATCCCGTCTCGCCACGTCCTGTCGGGCATAAGACGGCCTGTGAGCTCATCTACAATTACGACCTTACCTTCGTTTATCACGTAATGCTGGTCGCGATGATACAGCTCTCTTGCAATCAAAGCCTGATTAACAAGCTCAAGACTTCTGCGATGACCTTTCCAGAAACTTCCCAGGTCACTTGTAAGCTCGAAAACATGCTCTTTGCCCTGGTTGGTCAATTCGACATCCCTATAGCGATGGTCAATTTTATAATCCGCGTCCTTGTCTAACCGGGCTGCAATTTCAGAGGCTTTTTGAAACGAATCTACCTGCTGGGGGTTCGGAGCATTTCCTGAAATGATAAGCGGCGTAACAGATTCATCGATAAGCACCGAATCGGCCTCGTCAACTACTGCACAATTTAATCTTCGCTGTATCAGCCTGTCGGTAATGCCGGAGTTATTGCCTGAAATCTTTTCAAGAAGCGCTAAGCTCAATCCGTTTATCCTGCCCAGTGTGAGCCTGTCACGCAGGAAGTCGGCGGTGACTTCTTTGTTCGTGCAATAGGTGATGTCTGCCATGTAAGCGGCTTTTCTCTGCGCAGGCTCTGTATGCTGCTCGATGTAGGCGACGCTCAGGCCGCAGAAACGATAAATCTGTCCCATCCATTCTGCATCGCGCTTGGCGAGATAATCATTGACTGTGATTACGTGACATCCCTGTCCGCGCCAGCCTGCTATGGTGACATACATCGTCGAGGTGAGAGTCTTTCCCTCTCCGGTCGCCATTTCTGCGATACAGCCATTTTCGAGAGCCAAAGCACCTGTAATTTGAACTGGAAAAGGTTTCTCACCCAGCTTGCGAAAAGCGACTTCACGAACTAGCGCGAAAGCACGCTCAAGGTCAGCAGGCTTGTCCCTGTTGCAGCGAAAAATTTCCCGTAATTTTTCTGCTGATTCGCGGAGTCTTAAATCCGACAACCGGGAAAAATGTTTTTCAAGGGAAAGAATTTTTTCTGTCTGCTGATGCAATTTTTTGTATCGCGGTGAGAGCTTGCTTAAATATCCGGACCCTGCATCCCATGCTGCATCAAGCCCCGCAGGCAGAGGCTTGCCTGAGCTTCGCTGATCAAGCATTTGCCATGTTGCGCCCGGCATTGCAGACATAATTAAATATGAAACCTCCCCTGGAACAATTGCCTTAAAGAGCGCCACCACTGGAACAATAGCGGCTTAGGTGACATCTCGACCCTGACGATAACACGCTGGCCCGAAAATAATCGAACAGGATTATCATCAGGCTGCACACGAACCTCGAAGAAATTTTCCGCCGCTGTTATGCCTTTGGGGTCATTAATATCCGTTGGCATTGAGCCGCCAACCGCGTAGCCAAGAGCCTGCGAAGGCAAAACTTTTTGTCCGGCGGGGAAAATCTCCTCGATTTGACCTGACAGCTTTACTTTTGGACGTCCTTTGACCTTCATTTCAACTTCTTTTACTTCTTCATCGATAAGCAGCAATGCAAGTTTCTGCCCGGCGGTTGCGCGGATACGTAAATCATCCATGTCTGCAACCAAGCCTACTTGCCGGCCGCGGTGAAGGTAAAGTCCCTTCGCGTTTTCTATATCAGGCGAAATCCACGTCCCGGGCAGTGACGCTTTGATATTAAGTGAAGCAAGGTCGGAATCAATTTTCGCAATTTTTTCGTTCATTGCACCGATTTGTTTTTCCATGATTTGTGCGGCTGCGATGTCCCTTGTTTCTTCGAGTCTTTGCCTTACCTCCAGGCTGCGAAGCTCAGCGAGCAGCCCTTTTTTTTCAGATTCCAGCTTCGGATTGACTGCCTCGATAAGGTTATCTTTTTCAGCAGATACTTTTTGGCCTGAAGGTAAAAAGCCGGTGACAAAGCCATCACTTTCCGCATGGACAATGGCAAGATTTACAGGCTCGACAATTCCTTCCATCCGGAAATATTCAGGCACGCGAACAATTCCGATGGAAACCAATAATACCGCCAGGCCTCCAATTGTTGAGCCTACCGCTCTCAAACGGTTCCTGGCAAGCTCATTGCTCGTAGCCAAATACCGGATGAATTTCAGGACAGGGACAATTCCCCACGCCAAAATAGCGGAGCCTGCAAAAATAGGGACAAGTATAAACAACTCTTCAGGCAGCCTTTTATTTAAGAACAGCAGGATTCTGATACAAATAAAAATACGATATGCCGTCGAGGCGATCCCGTAAAAGAAGAACCAGATTACCTCGCCGAAAGTGTGGGCCGGATTTAAGGCGTTTTTTAAACCCCAGGAGTATCTTTTCACGAGATAATAAATATAGTTTTTCGCGCGCTGGCTGAGATTTGGTATTTCGATAATATCGGATAACACATAATACGCATCGAACCTGAGCAGGGGGTTGGCGTTAAAAAGAAGCGTTGAAACGCTCGCGATGAATATAATGTTATACGCGATGATATGCAATGTCCCTGTGGATGTATTTACCCAGATAAAGACGGCAATAGCGGCACAGAAAAGCTCGACCATCACCCCTGACATTCCTACGACAGCCCTGTGCCACTTCCTGCGAAATGCCCATGCGCTTGAGGCATCTACAAAAGGAAGCGGGACGAAAATCAGGAACATGACGCCCATAATGTGGACTTCGCCGCCGCTGCCGTTTAGTCTTCCGAACCGTTTACATGCGAAAGCATGACCGAATTCGTGACATATCTTGATTATTATTATGCTGATGTAGAGGAATATGAAATTGCCCGGGTTTAAGATGTCCCTGCCCTGATGAAATAATTCCGGGAGATTGCCTATAACAAAATACAACGCCGCTGAAATTACGCCAAGCCATAATATAAAACCAAACCAGCTAAAAAACCATCCGAATACATTCAGCCATGTGTTAAGAATATTGTCGGGATCGAACACGGGAACTTTCATGAAAAGCAGGTTCGACATGAATCCCTGGATTTGTCTTTTTATCCTGGTATGATATCGGTTGAAAAGGCTTTCACAGTCCGGTGCAAGCTCTGCATATAACAGATTCGAGCAATATAAATGACCGAGAAGCTGAATCACCTCAGGCTGAGTGGGCGCCATGTCACCGAACCTGTCGTTGCAAATTTGCCATACTTCTGCGACAGTTCTTTTGCCGTCAAGCAGACCTATGAAATTATACGCGTCGCTGCTGATACGCGAGAACGAATTATTTGAAGGGTTCTCCAGGACATACCACATTTTTCCCCTGAAATGCTGCCTGTAAACCTGCGCACTGGATAGAAGTCTCGGCCGCAAATCCGCGACCCTGTACCATGATTCGTGAAATGTAGGACGCTCAACTGCCATAATTAATCATCAGAGTTTTATGAAACTCTGTATTAAAGCCATAATTTCATTCTTATCCAATTGACAACTTTTCGTGACCAAATCCATGCGTATTTGCGTTTTCCAATATCAACTTTCGCGACACCTTCCATGCCGGGACGCATGCCGGGATAAGTTTCAAGAAGCTGAACGCGAACTTTGAAGATATTACGCTGGTTATCAACTTCAGCTATTGGATTGATTTTCTCGACAAGGAACTTGATTTTTCTTCCCGGGTATGAAACCAGTGCAAGCTCACCCTTCAAACCTTCTTTTATGTCATAAATCTGATCTTCTGGAACGAGCAATTCAGCTCGCAAAGCATCAAGGGGACAAACCTCGAACATTACATCCCCCGTTTTTACCGGCGCGCCAATTTGACGTTTCAAATCACCTTTGACAACAACGCCGCTCATCGGAGAAATAAGATTGGACTGGCTTATCTGGTAATTAGTATAATCAATCTGTGCGGCTACTTCATTATTGGCCTTCTCTTCGGAAATTCTTGCTTCTGCTTCTTTTCCCTCATTTCTGTATGCCTGAGCCTGCTTTAACAAACTGTTTTTATCCGCCTCTAATCCGGCAAGTTTGAGCTTAAGATCTGTAGTCTCAAGAGTCGCAAGAACAGTTTTTTCAGCTTCGATGGAATCACCTATTTCCACATTAACCTTCTCAATATAACCATCGAACGGCGCCGGAATTACCTGTTGATAAGTCGCTTCGAGCACGAAAGGCGCTTTTGCACGAAATGGTCCATTGGCAAATATCAAAAATATTACAGCCGCACAACCAAGCAAAGCTATTACTTTAGTCCACGTATATTTAGCGCCAACGAAAACAGAAACAAATTTCCGGCTGCCGGAAGCTATAGTTGCTCCAAACCATCTGTCACGTTCATATAGATTAACCAGTCTTGGAGTACAAAGCTCGCAGGCCAGTCGAATTGTTTCGACTTCGCTGATCGAGAATAGATTATCAATCGGGCGTTCCAGAGTCAAAATCGCTATAACTTCTCCATTAGAGCGCAAGGGAAGACTCAAAACCGCCTGAACGCCATACAGCTTGGACAAATTATTTGCCGCACGATTGATATAAGCGGAATTTTTAGGAGCAGGGACTAAAATCTCTGTATCCTGGTCAAGACATTCCTCCATCGCTGATTCGATGTCCTGCACGACTTTCATTTTCCTGCTGAACTCCTCGGTATGGCTCATTGCTTTAAGCTGTACATATCTGCCTTTAAGAAAACCCAGGCTTACACGCTCGCACTGCCATTGTGAAGCTGCTTCGTTACAGAAAGCCATCGCTGCGCTTGTGAATTTCTTCTGCTGATTTATGGCCGATAAAGTTTCCATAGCCTGGCGAAGCTTCATGCAGCTCTGCTGCCAGTTCTGCTGGACAGGAGCACTCTGTGAATAATTCATAATTCCGGACGAGAGCCTGAGCTTTTGAACATTCGCTTCGAGAGTTTCTTCGTCATTATCAGAAAGTAAAAATACCGCAATTGTTTTGCCGATATTGGGGACCATTATCGGAATTATTACAACGTGAGATTTTACGGATTCGTCAGATGACTTAACCTGCACGAATGGTTTTACTACAAACGAATCGGGCTGATCTAACTCGTTTACAAAGCCGATTGCAAAAACCAGCCAACCCGGCGTAGGGACATCATTTCTTACCTGAGGATATAGAGCGAGAATGTCAACTTTTTGCCCCTGAGACAAACGCAGGACAGCAGACTCTTGAGCCTGGCCCAAAAAACACTGAGCCGCAAGAAGATTCTGCAGAAACCCGTCAGATTTACTATTTAAAATATTAAATTGTTCGATTAACTCAGTTACAGTCATATAATAAAGTTCCTGTAATGAAGCTTTTTGTAACGTTTATTTATTATAACATCTTACCAGTCAAAGACGAATGCGGCAATTATTTTCAAAAACTCTTTATTTATGAAATTGCTGTTACCGCTATTTTTATGTGATGAAAAATATTTCATAAATTATTGTTAAAATAAGCAAGATTAAGCTATATTAAGACGATTATAGTAAAAAAAACATTAATACTTAACTCTTTCAGGATACTATGAAATGGAACAATGGAAGAAAAAAATTGAAAATAAAACTGTGAGAATCGGTATTCTCGGACTTGGCTATGTCGGTCTTCCTCTTGCAATGGAATTTGCAAACTCCGGCGTAAATGTGCTTGGTTTCGATATTGATGATAAAAAGGTCAGGGTCTTAAATTCAGGTAAAAGCATAATAAAAAATATTCCGGATTCCAGGATTAAAAAAGCAGTCGAGACTAAAACATTCACAGCGACAAGTGATATGTCACAGATAAGAAAAGTCGATGCAGTTCTTATATGCGTTCCGACACCTCTTACTGAAAACCGTGAGCCTGATATGCAATACATTGTTAATTCCTGCAAGACTATAGCAGAGTATCTTCAGCCTGGCCAGCTTATAACACTCGAGAGCACAACTTATCCGGGCACAAGCAGGGAACTAATGGCGCCAATCCTGGAGACGAGCGGCCTGAAAGCAGGTAAAGATTTCCATTTGGCATACTCGCCTGAAAGAGAGGACCCGGGTAATAAGAATTTCCATACTCGTACGATACCAAAAGTATTAGGCGGCCTAACAAAAAAGTGTCAGAGTATCGCAAAAATGGTTTATGAGCTTGCCATAGATAAGATAATTGAGGTTTCCACGCTGGAAGCTGCTGAAGCAGCGAAAATTCTCGAAAATGTATATCGCTGTATAAATATTGCAATGGTCAACGAGCTTAAAATGGTATTTGACAGGATGGGAATTGATGTCTGGGAGGTTATTTATGCGGCATCAACAAAGCCATTCGGATTTAACGCTTTTTATCCGGGACCAGGGCTTGGCGGCCACTGCATTCCGATCGACCCATTTTATCTTACGTGGAAAGCACGCCAGTATGGCATGCCAACCCGATTTATCGAGCTTGCAGGCGAAATCAATACTGATATGCCGCATTATGTAATCGCAAGGACGATGGATGCGCTCAACAATCATAAAAAGAGCCTCAAAGGCTCGAAAGTGCTTGTGCTGGGACTGGCATATAAGCCGGATATAGATGATGTGCGAGAATCACCTTCGTTGGAATTAATCGAGCTTCTCAGAGATAAAGGAGCACACGTGGATTATAATGATCCGTATATTCCCTTAACACACAAGCAGAGAAAATATGACTTGCAGATGAAAAGCAAAAAGCTCTCAGCCGCTATGCTGAAAAAATACGATGCTGTTTTAATAGCAACTAACCACAGTGATTATGACTACAAATGGATAGTGAAAAATTCAAAACTGGTTATCGATACGCGAAATGCCGCCGCTGATGTTAAAATCGGTTGTGGCAAAATAGTTAAAGCATAAAGCAAAAAAGTGAGCTAAAGTATTTAAAGTGCCTAAAATGACTAAAGTGATTTATTTTCACTTTAGGCATTTTTTTCAATAAGGCAATTTAGGAGCTTTGCATTCTTCTCTTTTTATTTTTTAACAAGCGATGTGTTAAAACTTTTTTCATTACGTATCATCTTATTTTGCAAAATCCAACTAAAAACAACCTTTTTTAACATATTCAATGCGGTTTTAATAATTTAAGCAATTAAGATACCCAATTTAAGTCAAAAACGCGTTGAATATTTCTCCTTTCTCTGCTAATTTACCGTTTCCATACAAAATGGAGGGTCTGAAAAGAAAAAATAAACACAGGCATTTTAGGCACATATAATATATTTCGAGAGGAGGTGATAACAGAAAAAAGGATTTTTTTAGAAGGAGAACAAAATGAAAGGGATTTCATTGTTATCGATTTCGATGTTATTAATTTTATGTGCATCATCAGAAGCATTTGATTATTCTTATGTTCCTCTCAGGTATCGCATACGCTGGTCTCCGTATAAGCAGGGTCTTGTCTCCGGTCTTGTTCACTATAGCCCATATAATTTAAAATATGGCAGTGATGGATTGGTAAGTGAGCGTGTTAAGTATTCACCTTATGCTTTTGAATACGGCAGTGATGGATTAGTTTGCGATAACCTTCGTTATTCCCCCTATGCTTTCAAATACGGCAGCAGCGGCCTGGTTAATCGCAACGTTCGCTATACACCTTACGCTTTCGGCTATAACAAGTCAGGCCTTGTTTCAGATGCAAGCTCAACATGCTGCAATATGTATAGCCAAAACCCTGTAATAAATGTCATAACCGATGGCTGGCCATGCTATGTTTGCGCGGAAAGTTATGAAATTGAAAGTTTCTCCGAGTATGCCGAAAGAACAAGTGCTGAGATAAACGAAGCCCGGAAAAACAAAATCGAAGAGCAAAAAGCACGAATTAAGAAAATCGAGCAGGAAAAAGCAAATGATCCCTCAGAGGCTATTTCACAGGTACTCAAGAGCAAAAATATTCCATACAGAGCAAACAGGTATCTCCGGATAGACGGGAAAACTATAAGTGTGAATTTTGATATCGAGGATGCAAATATAATAATAAAATTCTGGAATTCAAAGGAGATAGCTGATTTTGCCAAAAATGACAATTACAAAGATAGAATTTACGAAAATTATCTCGAGTCATGGGAAGAATATTACCTGAACAACATAGGCAATACAAAAAAGGTATATAATATAATCGCAGGCAGCAAAGAAGAAGTATTCGAGATGCTTGCTTTTAATGAAAATCGAAATGCTAACGATACATTGTATGCCATTGCACAAAATAGGTCTTCTATTTCTCAATAAATCATCTTCTCTTTCAAACTTATCAAGAAACCAATATATTCC
>CAYSHS010000041.1:0-15112 GCA_964430845.1 uncultured Pirellulales bacterium
TGAGTTTCGCCAGGCTCGACATTCCACAAGTGTTTTTCATTATGCCATCCTGATTTGTATTCCGCCTCTTCGCCATTTACATCGACGATTTCAAGGTAGCCCCACTTAGAATTTTCCGTTCCCTTTTGTGCATAAGGTTCAGTATTAATTTCTATCGTATTTTCCGAATTATTTTCAACCTCGAACCACAGTGTATTATTACCACCAAACAAACCTAATGGTTTTTCTCCTCCAAGACGTGCTTTCACTCCATTAACTTCTTTTCCCCGGCTTTCCTGCTCTGCTTTTATTTTTTCTTCTGCAAGTAACTTTGCTAAAGCTTCCATTTTTGCTGCTTCATCAGATACAGAACCGAAATTAACCTGATAACTCGTTGTTTTTTCAGGGCTAAGCTCGATATCAAGCTCTTGATCAGGGTAATCTCCACCGGATATTCTCAAATGCCATTTCCCGGGTGGTAATCCTTTGAATTTATATACCCCGTCCGAATTTGCTTCTTTTGTGTGAAATATATTTCCGTAGAAATATCCTGTGCCTGGCGGCATTTCAGTATCGAAATAAAAAGTAATCTGTTTAGCAGGCTCGCCGGTAATATCTGTTACATCAAGCTCAAGTGAGCAAACAGACTTTGATAAATCCAGAACAATACCCGATTTTTCCTGTCCTTCTTTATTTTCAATGATTAAAGCACCACAAAGTCCTCCATATTCCTGCCGATAATCACTATCCTGTCTAATCTCATTATATTTCGTATATGATAAAATTACAGGTTCGTCAGAAATTTCTCCTATTTCAAATTTGCCATCTAAATTCGTCGTGACATTTCGGGCAGGATCGTTAGAGGTGTAATTTTGGTTTGCGAATATATTTAATTTTGTATTAGCCAAAGGCTGGCTATCTGCCCCGATAACTAAGCCGCTTATGCGACCCGGGTGCTGCATTGTAATGACATTATCTTTATCTGTATAGCGGTCAATGTAACGAAACCTGCCATCGTTAAGACGATCCACCATAATTTTTTCTCTTGTGAGAAAACCATCTGCAGTTACATTCAATTCGTACCATTGTTCTTTTGGATCGAGCACAACTGAAAATAGACCATTCGAATCAGTGGTAATCTGTGATACTTCAACTCTCCGCTGACTTTTGAAGCCGCGAACATCTTGATAATCTTCCATCTTAGTGAAAATCATTTTCACACTGGATAAGGGATTTCCGGATGTATCGACTACTTTACCGGTAAAGAAAAGCTCTGAAGGCTCAAGGTTCTTGTTTTCATCGTGCCATTTAAAAGCCTGAGCTATGAGACTCTGAAAGGCAGTAAAGGTTCTCGGCTCAATATTTACACCTCTTCCTGCATCGTCTGTTCCGAGATTGCCGATATTTGTATCATACCAAACATTCAAAACTCGTATGACATAAATAACATTCCAAACAGGCTGAGAACTATTTAATATCCATTGTCTCGCAGTGACTTCCTTTTGCATTTGACGCAGAAAATTTACATAAATTTCTGTTGCTTCTTTTTTGCTGAACTTTTGAGTTATTTTTGTTCTTACAGCGTTCAATGCTTCTGAATCTTTTCTTGCCAATTCAGGTGTAAATATTTCTCTTAATAAGTCTTTTAGTTTTTGATCCAGATTTTCATCGGATTTATTGGAAAGGAAAAGGAGCAATTTAACTTTTATATTTTCAGAAACCTGGTTATAAACACTGCCGCTTCCTGACGCGCGTGGATACCAGGCATTTATAGCTCTCCACCAAATCCAGGGTCTTTCATCCAGAGCCAGTTCCCAGAGAGCATCTGTAGTTTCCTGAGATTTTGTCCAATCGAGAATATAAAAGATGTCATGCAGTACACCACTATCATCTGTACTAAGAATAAGCTGTTTTACCTTTTTTACCTGTTCTGATGTAAGTGTATCGAGTCTGTAATTGACCATTACATTCGTAATTTCATGATTATCCTGCCGCCACATTCGTTCCATTTCAGGTGAAATATAATTTTCGGGTATATCCTTATTTAATCTTTCAATTGCCAAATCGAAAAATTCCGGCCACTTTCCCATTAAGCCAAGCTGAATGCCATAACTTTCCACATCGCTTGAGCTTGCCCATTGGGTTGCAGCACGATGAATTTTTATCTGTATTTCCTTGTCAAGCTCTGATATTTTAATTTTTGGCTTATTGATTTTTATTGCATTCAAAACCTGCTGTATTTGCCACTGACTGCGCAAAATATCAATAACCTGAAAGCCTTCTCCGATATTATTAAATCTGTATTGTCTTAATTGTTCGCCAGTCAATCCGGATAGATTCAGTCTTTGGGCTATTAAATCGAGATTTTCGGAATACGAACGAATTGGTAAATCTCTATATTGAACTTTAACATTCTTAAAAGTAATCTCGTAAGGTATTTCACCAAAAGTTACAGCAGTAATTTCATCAAGTGACAAAGGAATATTATCGTATGTATAGTCTGCTCCAATTCTACCTCCGCTGATGTTTGTCGTATCAGGAATATATCTTTTACCATCCTTATCATATAGAAAAAAAGGTTCATTACTTACGTAAGACCCACGGGCTCTAAAGTGCATTCGTATGCCTGTTTTATATGTATTAGTTGCCTGGAAAGTTATTTCATAATTCTTATTTTCATCGGCTGTAATAGTTTTATCAAAAACAAATGGACCGGTAAAAGTACAGGTTGCTTTTAATTTCGGACCAAAGAAATAACGCAGTGTGAAATCAATATAATTAATTTGTTTGTTTATATTCAAGAATGGTAATAACCTTCTGCGATAGGAGCGACTGAATGATGTAGAATAAGTTAATTTAGTTGGCTCACTTATCTCATCATATACTCCTCTGAAACCACCGCCAAGAGGTCGATTACTATCTGAATCACTTATTTTAGGCATAGGATAGAAAATCAACTGCTCCTGTACTTTTGCGACATTGAAAATAAAATCCCGGCACTGGCTCTCGGGACTCCATGAGTCTGTGTATGCAGGAGTAAATTCGGATAATTTACCTATTTTTTTGCCATTTGGGTCGTAAAGGAAATCGCCGCTGTCCGGGCGAATAGCGACCAGTTTTATGTCAAGCGGGCCATTGTTAATTACTGTCATTTTGTGCTGTGTCACCCTTGCCATTGGCAATAGAATCGCGGCTAAGATGATTATGACCAGCAGGCCGAGCAAACCGAGCTTAGCGGATTTAGGCAAGGGGTGGTTTAGGATGTGTTTTATTCTTCCTGAAAGGGCGTCTTCGGATTCTACAACTCCAATCAGCCGCAGGCTGAGAGCAGGGCGTTTGAAGGCGAGTTTCGCTACGTTCACAAGAGTTTCGGGATATTCGTTTGCATTTTTGCCCATCGCGACAAGGACCATCTCATCGACTGCCTGCTCGCGCGTTCTTCGGATTATCGAATTGGCTAACCAGAACAGGGGATTGTAAAAATAGATAATTTGCAAAAGCGTCTGGAGCAGGTTCACCCACAAATCTCCCCTTTTTATATGGGCAAGCTCGTGAAAGAAAATCGCTTTTAACTGGTCCGGACTCAAAGACGAGATGAGATTTTGCGGCAGTAAAATTACTGGTCGCAACAGGCCGCAGACTGCGGGGCTTGTCGCATCAGGTGAGATTTTCAAGGGAATTTGATTTATGAAACCAAGGCTTAAACAACAATGTTTCAGTACATCGTTTGGTGAAGGTGAGTTATTCTGGGAAAATTTTATATCAGAAGCCCTGGTTATAAGCTCTCTTATAAAAATCGTTCTTTTCAGTACTACCAGCCCAAGAGCGGCTGTGATTGCAATCCAAACTAAAAACACAACAGCCTGCCAAGATATTTTCGTTTCTGCTGTATCAGGAGCAATAACAGGCTCTATTACAATCGGTTCCGGCGTAACTGAAATGGGATTAGTCATAACAGGTTGAGGTTCTCTTATTATTGAAGCAGAGCTTTCTACTGGCGGCTCTATCGGTCTGATATTCTGCGTCACAGGCCTGGTATCCTGCATTTTCTCGTACTTTAATACTCTCTGCCCGATATCCTCTTGTGTAACGCTGACATAATCGATTTTCTCGCCAAACCACGAGCCAAGACTCAAAGGTGAGTATAGCGAAACCGGAAGAAGGAGCTTAACCAGTACGAGCATCCATATCCAGTAGCGAAAGACCGCACGGACTTTTTTCTTTAGCAGGAAATCGGCCGCAAGCAGAATCAAAATGAGCAGGCTCGATTGGATCAGCATTGGCGATGCAAATTCAACGAACTTCTGACCTGAGCCATTTAACATTTTCAATATCATGTCCATAACAAAGCCTCCGCTTATAAAGACGTTATTTATGACGTTTCGTTACAAAAATTATTGTTTTCCGGCCTTTTCTTCTGAAATCCTTTTTTGCCGGATTAGATTTTCAAGCTCATCCAACTGCTTTTTCGAAAGATTATTATTATCGAGCAAAAACTGCATCATAGGCGTAAAAGCTCCGTCGAACGCACGTTTGACAGTTCGCATGATTTCGGTATTCTGGGCCTGTTTTCGGGTGATAACCGAGCGATAGAGTATCAAATTGCGTATTTTCTCGGTTTTGAGTAATCCTTTGGCAACCATACGATCCATAAGTGTTTTGACCGTGCTGTAAGTCCATTTTCTGCTTTTTTCGAGCAATTCCTGTACAGTAGGGGCTGCACAAGGCTCTTTTTCCCAAACAACCTGGATTATCGCCCATTCCGCTTCAGTCAGCTCGTAATTATTCTTCAAATTCATAATTGTATTCTCCTTTTATATCTTTAAAAGGCTTCTGCAAAATTGAAGTTAGGCATACATTGTATGAAGAAAATCCTTTTTCCAGGATTTTCTTTATACAATCAGTTTTTTTATAACTTCCTGATCATAAGTAAGTTATGTGCTTTATTTACGAAAGAAAAAATTAAAAAGAAGAATTTTTTCTTTCTTTAAGTATGCCTAACTTCAATTTTGCAGAACTCATATCTTTAACTTTGACGAGAGTACTCTACATTTGTAAAGAATACAAGTAAAAAATTTTTAAAATCTTACTTTTTTTTAATCAACACATTTAAAGAAATATCCGGGCTAAATCCCTGACTCATCTTGTGGTTTTTTCCTGAAGCCGGCATGATGAAAAAAATGACAACAATTTCAACGTATTGATATTTTAACTTTACATACCCACAGGAGACTGTTAAAATGCTGCTTTTTAGAAGGAATTCCCCGAAAAAGGGGTTTTATATAAGATACGAGAAGAAATGGCTGGCAAAATCATTATAAACGCCGAACGATGCAAGGGCTGCGGCTTATGTGTGAAAGTATGCCCAAAAAATAACATCGTCATCTCTAAAGAATCCAACAAAGCAGGATTTTTTCCCGCCCTGGCAACTGATACCGACTGCACAGGATGCTGTGTATGTGCGCTGGTTTGCCCGGACGCGGTAATTGAGGTACTTCGGGATGAACCTGTCAAAATCAGGGAAATCATTGACTCAAAAAAAAAGAGTCAACCTAAAATGATAGAAGGAAAGAAGTGAGTTAGAAAATAAGCCGCAAAAGGACATTTGTAATGACTATAATCGGAACTTTACCTCCTAAACTAATGAAAAAGGGATTGAAAGAAAGGCTTCTTAAATTTTGTGAGGTCAATAACGTCTGTTTTATGGCTATGTTCGGCTCGTTTGTAAGTGGGCAGGATAACAAAAGAAGTGATATTGATATAGCAATAGAATTTATGGACATGAGTCATAAAGACCTTTTCGACTTAGTTCATATAGAGGACAATTTAAGAAAAATGTTTGGGCGAAAAGTTGACCTCGGAATTTTCAGTGCAATAAATCCATACATTGTAGAAGACGTAAAAAAACAAATGTTGGTTATTTATGAAAAAAGATAACGCATACTTAAAAGATATGCTGGATGCGATTTCTGATATAGAATTGTTCACCGCAAATATAACTGATGCGGAATTCTACAAGAATAAAGAAAAAAAGTATGCCGTGGTCAGAGCACTTGAAATAACCGGTGAAGCAGCAAAAAATGTTAGTAAAGAATTGAGGACAAAACACAAGGAAATTCCCTGGAAAGATATTGTAGGTATGAGGGATAAATTAATCCACTGGTATTTTGGCATCAAGTGGGAATTAGTTTGGGAAACAATTAAAAATAAAATTCCAGAACTGAAAAGCCAACTATTGAAAATATTAGGAGAACAGGATAGCTTGTTTTAACAAGATTGCAAAACTTATAAAGTTTTTAATGGCAGAATTTCAAATACAATCAAAAGCTTTCTGTTTAACAGGGTAAAATTCGGTTATCGTAAGTATCTGTAATTTGTCTTATGAAGGCTAAAAAGAAATATAGAGACACAGCTTCTTTCGGAAGACGCCAAGAGTACTCAGTAATTGCTGAGTTACTTAAGCGTGGTTTTGATGTTTATATGACTTTGGTAGATGACCAAGGGATTGATTGTGTTATTCGCCTAAATGATAAAAAGTATTTAGATATTCAGATAAAAGCGAGGTCAAGGGATGCAAAACAGTGGAATTTATTTGCTGCGATGTCTTTTCATGATAGAGACAATTTCTATTTCATCTTTTATACAGAGAAGAATAACAATTTTTGGGTAATACCTTCAAAAGATGTTATAAAATTAGGGATTGAAAACAAATCCGGCAAAAATAAAGGGAAAATTTCATTGTCTCTACCTAAAACTGAATCAGGGAACAAAGCCTCCAAGTTCACTAAATATCAAAACGAAAATGGGTTTGCTACTTTAAGAAATGAAGAAAAATGTTAAAACAAACAGAAATTTATGAAAAAATTACTAATGAGCTTAATAAACAGGGAGCCAAAAAAATAGCTGTATTTGGTTCTTATGCCAGAGGGGAAGCAAAACCGGATAGTGATATAGATGTTCTCGTGGAATTTTCACCAAGGAAAAGTCTTCTCGAATTTGTAAGAATTGAAAGAGAATTGTCCGAAGCTTTGGGAATAAAAGTTGATTTGCTTACGGAAAAAGCCATAAGCCCTTATTTAATTGATGATATAAAACGTCAGATGAAAGTAATTTACGGATGAATAAAAACGACTTCATTTATTTGAAGCATATTTTAAGTGCCATAACCAGAATAGAGGAATATATTCATGCGATTAGTTACGAAGATTTTATGAATAATTATAAAGATATTCCGGATTTGAAAGGCAAAGTGGCAAATATTATATAAAAAAAATAACTGAATCGATAAATTTTAAAATAAAGAAAAATGAATGTTAATACAAATTTAACTGCGACTAAGCGTATTTTAATGTGCGGCAATGAAGCATTGGCTGAGGCCGCTATTATGGCCGGTCTGGACGCGTATTTCGGATACCCGATTACACCGCAAAACGAAATTCCGGCTTACATGTCGAGAAGAATGCCCGAAGAAGGCAGAGTTTTCGTTCAGAGCGAAAGTGAATTAGCCGCGATAAATATGGTTTACGGAGCCGCCGCGACCGGTAAAAGAGCAATGACAAGCTCATCCAGCCCTGGTATTAGTTTGATGCAGGAAGGAATAAGTTATTTAGCGGGTGCGGAACTGCCTGCTGTTATTGTAAATGTCATGCGAGGAGGCCCGGGCTTGGGGAATATTGCTCCATCTCAAAGCGATTATTTTCAGGCTACACGCGGCGGCGGGCATGGTGATTACAGAACAATCGTGCTTGCTCCGTCAAGTGTTCAGGAAATGGCGGACTCTATGCCTCTTGCTTTCGACTTGGCCGACCAGTATAGAACGCCAGTGTTGGTATTAGCGGATGGCATTTTAGGTCAGATGATGGCGCCTGTACTGCTTGAGAAAAAAGCTGGTCGAAAACTACCTCCGAAAGACTGGGCTTTGACTGGTGCGAAAAACAGAACTCAGAATATCGTTCGCTCGTTGTGGCTCAAAGAAGGTGTTCTGGAGAAAATAAACGAAAGACTTCAGGCTCGATATGCCCAAATTGAAAAAAATGAAATACGATGCGAACAATACGAAGTTGAAGGCGCTGATATAGTTCTGGTAGCCTATGGTATCGCCGCGAGAATCGTTCGAGGCGCCGTAACGAAAGCAAGACGCGAAGGAATAAGGGCAGGCTGGATAAGACCGATTACATTATGGCCTTTCCCATCCGAACAAATTAGCCTGGCCGCTGATGAGTTCAAAATTTTCCTGACTGTTGAGCTAAGCTGCGGCCAAATGGTCGAAGATGTAAAACTCGCCGTCGCAGGAAAATCACCTGTAGTATTTTTCGGTCGAACAGGCGGCGGCGTACCAACCGTTGATGACGTCCTGAACCAGATTAAACAACTTACTATATCCAGGAAAAAATAATGAAAATAAAATTCAATTTATTTCTGACTTTTATTTTAATCCTCTCAACCGGGTGCAGTAATAAAAACTTACTTACAAAGAGATTTGAAGATCATAATATTACACAGAGTAATACCATAAAATTAAAATTTATAAGTTCGGAAGGTGACTTCGGCAGCAATATTTCTGTTATAGTAGAAAATCCTGATGTTATAAAATCAGTCTGGAAAAGTATCTATTCGGCAAAACCAACTGATGTCTGGTTTGCTTCTGGCTTTCACCAAATTGAGTTTTATACATATAACACTCAAAATAATCCCTCTGCCATCTTAAGGCTAAACGCATCAGATGGAGCTCATTTGTCTGGTGATTTATGGTATCATCTTGATTCGGAAAAAGAAGGTTATTATGGCCTATGGAAATGTTCCGGATTAAATGATTTGGTTCGCAAATACTTAAATGAAGAGTATCAACGACGAAAAAAAGATGCATAATTTTTGAAAATATGATTGTTTATTATAGTAAAATTAATTATGGAAACTGTATTTAAACGTACTCCGACTTATAAAGATGTTCCGACGCATTATTGTCCCGGATGCGGGCATGGTATCGCACATAGACTTCTTGCAGAGGTTATTGACGAACTGGACATTCGCGAGCGTACAATCGGAATCGCGCCAGTTGGATGCGCAGTCCTCGAATATGATTACATCGATGTCGATATGGTTGAAGTAGCGCACGGCAGGGCACCAGCGGTCGCGACAGGAATGAAAAGGACCAATCCTGATAAGATTATTTTTTCATACCAGGGTGACGGTGACCTGGCAAGTATCGGAGCGGGAGAAATTTTACATGCGGGTCATCGTGGCGAACAAATAACTGTTATTTTTATAAATAATGCAATTTATGGAATGACAGGCGGCCAGATGGCTCCTACTACAATGCTCAACCAGGTGACAGCTACAACGCCTAAAGGAAGAAAGGCGGCTGAGCAGGGCTATCCTCTCCAGGTATCCGAGCTTCTTGCTGTACTTCCCGGGACGATTTATGTCGAGCGATGCGCCCTGAGCAATCCTGCAACAATAAGAAATACTAAAAAAGCCCTCAAACATGCTTTCGAACTGCAGGTTGAAGCAGCTCAGGGAATGTCACTCGTGGAAATTTTGTCGCCGTGTCCTACGTACTGGCGAATGAAACCAGCAGAAGCAATGGCATGGATAGATAAGGAAATGGTAAAAGTATTCCCTCTTGGAAAATTGAAATAAAAAAACGGTTAACTGATAAATGGATTGTAAAATGCAGGCGACACAAAAAGAGCTTTACGAAGAATTAATCATTGCCGGATTCGGCGGCCAGGGTATTATGCTTGCAGGCAAACTTCTCGCACAAACCGCGATGAACTGCGGCAGGGAAGTGACATATATGCCCTCTTATGGCGCAGAAGTTCGCGGGGGAACAGCCAATTGCATGTTGGTAATTGCGGAAAATGAAATCGCATGTCCAGTTGTGGGAAAACCCGATTCGCTTATTGTAATGAACAAAGCTTCATTAACAAAATTCACGTCACGACTCAAGAACAATGGCTTACTGATTTACAACAGTTCTTTAATAGACATAGAGCCTCAAGTCGATGACTCAATTGAAGTAATTCACTTGCCCGCTGATGATTTGGCAGTGCAATTAGGCAGTGTGAAGGCCGCGAATATGGTTGCCCTCGGAGCTTATTTGCAGGCACGTAGTTTATTCGATATTGAATCCGCGGCCCAAGCTCTACCAGAAATTCTCGCAAAAAGACATCACGATACGTTGCCTCTCAATATAAATGCTCTGCAAAAAGGCGCCGAGTTTGTTTCAGCATCAGCGGTTATTTGATAGCTACATCAAGTCACTTTATATCAAGGTTTTTATTACGAATACGGCTTATAGTTACCCTATTGTTTGTTTTAGAAAATTCTGAGACATAAAGAGAACCATCCAGACCAAAAGCTATTTCATTACAAGTCGAAGCAAATATTGTCGCATGTCCATCGGGATCAATTTTCCACAGTTTAAGAGAAGCATCAAATTCATTTTTCCCGATAACATACATAAACTCATTAAACGCACAATTCGGGGCAAAAGCAATACAAGATGCACATACTATATCTTTCGTGAACCTGCCTGCTTTACCATGAGTATCGATGGAGAAAAGTCCGCTTACATCAGCGTTTTTCTCAGTTCTGTACGAAGTTGCCACGTACATAAGACCATTGTAATTTCCTGTTATATCTACCGCAATAGAAGCGGGGCCGCCATCACTTCTCGAATAAGGAAAGCTGCTGAATACGGACTCTTTGCCCTGTGAATCTATTTGATAAATACAGTCATTACCGGTAGAACCTACATATAAGGCGCCTCCATATTTACCTGTCCTGTCCAAACACACAGGACTTGGGGCATCCGCACTTAAATTAGTAAACTTAAATTTCTGACTATTCCGATCTATTTGAATTAAATCACCGCGAAACGTTTCTGAATCTACAAGGTAAAGATGGTCACCAAAATTCGTTAATCCTCCCCATACGATCCCTACCGGGTATTTAAGACCTGTAACAAATTCACTTACAGTACCGTTTGGAGTTATACGCAGGATAGAGCCTGATCGATCATGTGTAACATATAGATTGCCAACTCCGTCGAATGTCAATCCTCTTGCCTCCCTCATTTGCTCATAGGATGTACAGGTTTCCACTATAAAGCCTGGTTCATAAACTTCTATTGCATATACTGAGCTGCAAAAAACAAGAACGCACAACATTATCAGAAATTTTACTGCGTTGTACATTTTCTTTCTTTTCCTAAAATTTCAAGTGAACCATTTAATAATCCTATTTCCAAAAAAGTATTATTTTATTCGGAGTCTATTTTGGAAATGCGGCTTATAATTACTAAATTATCTTCTTTCAAGAATTCTGAGACATAAAGAGAACCATCTGTGCCAAATGCCATCAGTCCACATCCCGAAGCGAATACCGTTGCATGTCCTTCGGGATCTATCTTCCAGAGTTTTGTCGGAGCTTCGTTTTCACTTTTTCCTGTTACATACATGTATTCATTTAAATTACAGTTTGGCGCAAATGCGATATATTCCGCCTGAGCTAAATCTTTGGTAAACCTGGTTGGTTTTCCTTCAGTATCAATAGAAAAAAGTCCACTTATTTCTTCATTACCAGGGTCATACGTATTTGCTATGTACATAAGTCCGCCGTAATTTCCTGTTATATCAAAAGCAAGAGATAATGGCCCGCCGCCGTTTCTCGAGTATGGGAACGAGCTGAATGTCGATTCTCTACCTTCGGTATCTATCTGATAAATTCGATCGTCACCTCTTGTAGCAACATAAAGAAAACCGCCGTAGTTGCCGATTCTGTCAATGGCAAGAGGAGTTGGACCGTCTCCGCTTAATGAGGCAAAATGAGTTGTCGTTCCATTCGGAGCAACGCGAATTATATCTCCCCTGAATGTTTCAAAATCAACTACATAAAGATAATCACCGAAACTTGTTCCGCCTGCCCAGATGATTCCGCGAGGGTATTCTATTGCAGCAAATTCACTGGCGCTGCCATCAGGTGCAATGCGCCAAACTGCTCCCGGGGGATAATGGGTGGCGTATAAATTGCCGGAAAAATCCCATGCCAGCCCTCTTGTCGTGACCGATTGCGGATAAACTGCATAAATCTCCACGCTATAGCCCGGCTCATATACTTCTATTGCATACACCGAGTTGAATAAAAGCATTATGCACGTAACTGTCAATAATACTGCTGTTTTAGTCATTTCCTTTCCTTTGCCGAAAATACCAAAGCTTACTCAAAATAAAGCTTATAATAAGAGTTTTGCAAAATTTCGATTAAAATTCCTGTCTTTATTATTCAAACCACCCTGAAACAGCGAGCCATTGTTCGACAAGCTCGGACAAATCCGATTCATCAACGATTCCATCGTGATTGAAATCAGGTTCAGGGAACGGCATCTCACTCATACTTGCATAGGCAGTGCCGCCATAGGCGCCCATGTTAATAAAACCGCCGTTGGGCATAGGCTCAGCAGACGGCTCACCCCGTGGGTCTCCGGTATCTATACAGAGACTGGAGACTTTATCAAGCACCCAGACATCATAGTCCGGCCAGTATCTACCACGCTCGCTCTTAAGGTGATAATCATTATTGTTCGGGTCAGCAAATAGCGGCTCATTACAAATATTACCTTCACCTGCTTCAGTGGTGAGACTATATCTCGATATGCAGCCGGACAAATCACCATATAAATTATTCCGGAAAATGCAGCTGCTAATATCGGGATTACTCCCAACATAAGCGCTGATTCCATAAATATTATCAACTATTGTTACATTACTGATTGTCGGCGAGCTTCCTACAATGAAGACTGCCATAAAGCTGTTTTTGATTACAATATTTTTCAATATACTATTCGGGCCTTCACCTCCTGCGAAAGTAACTGCGAAATTATCAGGTGCTTCCAATATGGGAATTCCATCGGGACCTGCCTGGCCCTGAACAGTAATTGCTTTACCATGAAAATCAATTGGCTCGGTATAAATTCCTGGATTTACGAGAATCTTATAACCATCAGGTGCTGTATCAACAGCCTTCTGAATCGTAGCAAAAGCTGTTTGAGAGCTTGTCCCGGTATTCAGGTCATCGCCATTATTAGAGTCAACATAATAAGCGTTATCCGAATAATAAGAAACATATATATCCCGAGTTGACCTGTCTGAGGCCAACTCTCTCCTAAAATAAAATTCACCGCAACTATAATTAAAAAAAGGATGCGAATTAATTGTACCGGGGACATCAAATTCTGATAAAAGCACGGGATTTCCAAAAGGATCATCTAAAGAACTGCGAGTAGCCTTAAATATCTGTGGCTGTCCGTTACGATTTGAATCGAAATATAATTCGAGACCGTCTGGTGAAACAGATGTTCGGTTTTCATCAAATTCCGAATTAATCTCAGACAAATTTCTATATTGGGTAAAACTCGAATTCTTATCAGGTCTTGTCGCCATCCAGATATCATAACTTCCTTTTCCTCCGGAAATTTCATAGGCGTCAAAAACCATAATTAACTCATCCTGTGTTAAAGATGGAGCCTGTAGCTTGTCACCGAGCGAATTCAGTTCCTCAATGCTTACTCCTGAAGGCCATGGATCATTAACTGAAACTCTTTCACTGAGCATGATACGGTATCTTCCGCTTGTTTCGTTGTGATAGTACATTCTGAGATTATCACAGGAAACCCATGGACACAGATTATGACCAGGTGCATTATTCAATGGGTCATCCAGCTTTTGTACCGATGTAAAAGGTCCAAAAGGTTCATCCCGTATTGCGGCGTAAATTTTACCATAGTACGAAGTCGGACTAATGGCTCTTGCAAAATAAAGAGTTAATCCATCAAAAGACAGAAACGGAGACCATTCCTCCGCGGAAGAATCATTCACTATAGTAACAGGCACAGGTTCCGTCCAGGCAGAGAAAGCGGAAACAGAAGAAACTGCCACAAATAATATGATAAAAACCAACTTTCTCGCATTCATAATTCTACCTCTTATTCAATTTTAAATAATCTTTTTATAACTGCGTCCGCTTCACATCAATAAATAAATTTTATATGAAAAAGAACCTGTTATCAAGCCTTTTTTCCACTTTTTACAATATTTTTACACATTTTTCGGATTTTAAGCAAAAATTTCACAAAACCATCCTGCATAGTCTGATTTAACTGCCATTTTTCTTGACTAAACAGTAATTATTTATGATATTCATTTGTTTTTATGAATAATAACATAATGCCAGATCTGAAAATATTCAATAAGCTCAGAGAAGACCTCAAGCAGGGCAAAACCCTCATAATATTCACATCCCTGCAGACGGCAGGTGCGGCTATGATTATGGCTGCGCCCCTTGTTATTGCAAAGCTCTTTTCAGAAAATATGATGGGCAGGTATTCGCTGTGCGAACCTGTCATTTTATTTTTTTCCGCTCTATTCATACTTTCGGCCAGAACACCTTTTATCGTCTATGCAAATGAAGAAAGAGGCGAAACAGGCTCAATTCGCAAGGCATTTTCTGTTCAATGTATTTTCCTTGCGGCAAGCATCGTTCTTTTTCTTGCCATAATATTAATTTTCGGAAAGCCCATCGCAGCATTCGCAGAGATAAAAAATACGGAACTGTTTTATATATCACTGGCGTTTTTTGCATTTATTATTAAAGATTTTGCAGGCAACCTTTTTATGGCAATGAACCAGCGAATAAGAAACGCCTTTATTGAGATGACGTTTGGGATATTCACACTGTCTTTCCTGCTTGTATTCTTTTATTTCAATACGATAGAGCTGAAATCGGTTTTTCTCTCGTATTTTTTTGCTTCCTTACTGGTATTGGCAGGCTCTCTTGCCGTAGTTGATTACAAAGCACTCCTGCCTCTGGTTTTCGACAGGCAGCAATTTTCAAAGATGCTCACTTTCACTTTTTGGGCAATGGCAGGAGCCGTTTCGAGCTATGTAATAAACTGGGCGGGAGTCGTACTTTTGAAATATTATGCAAGCCTTGAGGACAGCGCCACGTATAATGTTGCATATAAATTTTTCAAAGGATTCACAATTCTCACATACATCGCTTCAGGATATTTCCTGCCGCACCTAAGTGAGAATGTTAATAATCCTGAAAAAATAAAAGCGTATCTTTTTCACAA
>CAYSHS010000042.1:0-15056 GCA_964430845.1 uncultured Pirellulales bacterium
TTCTCTTTTTTGCTCAACAATGATAGTATTTCGTTGCTCGTCGCTGGTCGTTAGCATTTATAGCACAAATTCTATCTCCAATAATTTAAATAATCCACAGATAAACGCAGATTTTTAATAAATCACCACGAAGTTCACGAAGAACCACGAAGTTTTTTTATATATTTTTCTCTGTGCCCTCTGTGGCTAAAATATTTACAGACTATCTTCCAGGGTACGACGTTTTCACTTTTTGCGGGGTCAGCGTTGATTTACAATATACAATTGTGGATTGTTTAAAGCAAGGAAAAAAAATATTTTTTAGGGTATAGGGTATAGGGTATAGAAACCTGATGTTTTTTATGGTAAATGAGTGAATCAGTGTTAATCGGTCCGCCATACTGTCGGATAAATAGAATACAGAACACAGAACACAGAATACAGAATACAGAATACAGGATACAGCATACAGGATACAGCATATTTTATTTATAGAATCTTATGTTTAATTTTTCAATGTGAGAACTTTTGAACATCAGTCCGCCAAGTATGTCGGATAAATTCCAATCCGCGTAAATCCGTGTCAGAAAAACAGTGAATCTGTTTCTGAAAGCATTTTGGTTGCGGCTCTGCCGCTCTAAGTCTTTTGAGCTTTCTTCCTGACTAAAATAATGTGAACGGGTGTAGTGAATTTCTACGTTTTGCCTCCAAACTGCAGGAGCCGGGTTTTATTTGCTGTAGTACGACTTCACTAATTGTCCGATTGTTATTGAGTGGCGTTTTTCAGTATTAAAATTGGGTTTTTTAGGTCTTACTTGACTTTTTTGAAATTCCGGGTATATTTATGTAGTTGAACACACATTCTCAAAGCAGTTTTTAGGTCAGTTGCCATGTGCGGCCTTACCGGGAGGTGTTACTGAAATCCGCTTGTTTTAGTGGAATGGATTTATTATGGCAGGGATGTTTGATAATCGAAGTGTATTGGAAATTCAGCAGGCCAATGACATTATTGATGTCATCAGTGAGCACGTGAGCCTGAAGAAGAAAGGCCGTGAGATGGTTGGAGTGTGTCCTTTTCACGATGACCATAAGCCGAGTATGAACGTTAGCAGCGTTAAGCAAATATTTAAGTGTTTCGCCTGCGGTGCGGGCGGCGATGTTTTCAAATTCGTCCAGATGCGCGAGAACCTCAGCTTTCCGCAGGCGGTTGAAAGGCTGGCCGAACGTGCGGGAATAAAGCTCGAGAAAAACTACCAAAAGCCGAAAGCTGCCGGAAACGGAACTAATGCAGTTACAGGCGGACAAGCTGAAATTGACCCGAACAAGCTTGCAAAAGTAAATAGCTGGGCTGCTGACCACTTCCGCAAAAACCTGCATGACCAAAGCAGGGGAAAAATTGTACGCGATTATTTGTCCCAGAGGCAGCTAAGTCCTGAAAGTATCGATAACTGGCGTCTTGGTTTTGCCGCCAGCTCGACCAGCGATTTAATCGAAGCCGCAAAATCGAGCAGAATCCCAATAAAACTCCTGGAGCAGGCTGGTCTTACTTCCGGCCAGAACATGGACAAGTTTATAAACCGCCTGATGTTCACCATCACCGATGTAACAGGCAGGGTAATCGGCTTTGGCGGCAGAACACTGGATGGAACAGGTGCAAAGTACGTAAACTCACCAACGACAGTTTTGTTTGACAAAAGCAACACACTATATGGTCTCGAACAAGCCAGGCATGAAATAGTTTCGACAGGTACGGCAGTTGTGGTCGAAGGCTATACCGATTGCATTATGCCGCATCAATTCGGCTGCAAAAATGTAGTTGCTACTTTGGGCACGAGTTTTACGGCAGGACATGGGCGGATTTTACGCAGATATGCGAAAAAAGTAATTTTGATATACGACAATGACGTAGCAGGCGTAGAAGCCGCAAACAGGGCGCTTGACGTCTGCCTTTCGCAGCGGCTGGATATAAAAATCGCCTCGATACCTGAAGGAAAAGACCCTTGTGATTTTATTTTGACAGCCGGCAAAGAGGCTCTCGAAAAACTGATGGACGAAGCGGTCGATGTCTTCCAGTTCAAATGGGACAGGCTCAAGGAAAAGTTCAGTAACGAGGAGACAATAGCGGGAAAGAAATCAGCGGTTGAAGAGTATTTGCAGGCGATAGCAACGGGCTTTAGTGCCGGCAATGTATCGGCTCTTGAGTTCGGCTTGCGTGTAAACCAGATATCAAGGATTATAGGGCTTGACAGCAGGCAGCTTACGGTTGACCTGAACAGGCGAATAAGACAGGCCGCAAATGCTGCAAGCCGTGATGCGAACGAGCAAAAAGCTCCGAAAATCGATTATGGCCAGGGCCGATACGCAATTGCCCAGCGAGAGGTTCTCGAAGTGCTGCTAAACAAGCCTGAATTGTATAAAGATATTCAGCAGAAAATTACAAAAGATATATTTGACGTTCCTATATTGGGACATGCAGCATCGATTATATTCGGAGTATTGGAAGAAGAATTTAACGTCTCACTGAAGGAAATATTAGCCCGGACAGAATCGCTGGAGCTTGGCACTTGCCTTATGGAGCTTGCAAATGCAGGGGAGGCAAAAGGTAATTTCGAGCCTCGCCTGGCAGGTGCGCTGGACATGCTCGAACAATACAGCAGGCAAAAACATATCAAATCGATTGAAACCGAAGCAGACCACAAGGACAATTTGCTCAACGCTTATAAAAACAGGCCGAAAGAAAATCCGCACAGTGTCGGTATGGTCTAATGAACAACAAATGCAAAAAAACGTAAAATTCTATAAGTAATTGACTATATATCGAGATGAATAAATAAAGATTTTGGTAGCGGTATTATTAAAAAAGTTGTTTGTGAAGCTTATATAACCCATTGAAAAGGAAATAAACAGTGGCAAGAAAAAGAACGAAGAAAAGCAAAGATGATGAAGATACGATCCAGGAAGTGATGGAAGATGGCGTCCCGGAAATTCCGGGAGTAAAGGATCCTGAGCAGCAAATTAAAATACTTATTAAGAAAGGTGAGAAAAAAGGATTTCTCACATACGAGGAGATGAATGACGACCTGCCCGAAGATGCCATCAGCCCGGCTCGCCTGGACAAACTTTTAGCTACGCTGGATGAAAAGGGAATTAGTGTGATTGATGAAGCCGATGTGGATTCTCAGCACCTTGATAAGGACAATGACGAAGATTTTGACGATTCTCTTGTTGAGGATGAAGCAGAAATTGAGCACGAGCTGAAAGACGACGATGAGCTTCTGGAAAGGCAGCTTATTGGCGAAGAGGCTTCCCGCAGAATCGACGACCCGATCCGGATGTACCTTACACAAATGGGACAAATACCATTACTTACAAGGAAATCGGAAATCTCGCTTGCCCGAAAAATCGAAATCGCCAGGATGACCTTCAGAAGAAAGATGCTTCAGAGCGATTACTGCGCAAGAAACGCACTGGAACTATTCCAGCACGTTCATAACGGCACTATGTCATTTGACAGAACGATAAAAGTCGGGACAGAGCAGCTTCTGACAAAGAATGTAATAAAGAAGCGGATTCCGGAAAATGTTCAGACAGTGGAAAAACTCCTTAAAATCGACCAGGGGCTTTTTAAACAGGTTATGGATGCCCAGGATCAAAACATCGATTCGGTTAAGCTTGCTATCAAACAAATGCGAAGAGTAAAACGCAAAATCGCTACTCTTCTTGAAGAGCTTAGCCTGCGGACAAGCAGGATTCAGCCTATAAAAAACAAGCTGCACGGCATTTGCGAAAAGATGCGCCAACTGGAAGATTCCATCAGCGCCGGACCAAATAGCCAGATAACACAGGATGATATCGAGGCAATGAAGCAGGAGCTTAAAGGACTCCAGGAATTAGTCATGGAGACACCAAAACAGCTCGAAAAAAGGCTTAACGTTCTGGACAGGATCTTTACACAATACGAAAGCACTAAGCGATTGCTCTCCAGCGCCAACCTGAGACTTGTTGTTTCCATTGCCAAGAAATATCGCAACAGGGGTCTGAGCTTTCTTGATTTGATACAGGAAGGCAATACCGGCCTGATGAGAGCGGTTGATAAGTACGAATACCGACGCGGCTATAAGTTCAGCACGTATGCTACATGGTGGATTCGACAGGCAATTACGCGTGCGATAGCAGACCATGCCAGAACAATCCGAATCCCCGTACATATGATAGAGACGATGAGCAGGCTCAGAACAGCCGGAAAAGTTTTACATCAGAAACTCGGCAGGGAGCCTACTATCGAAGAAATAGCTGAAGAAGCAAAAATGAGTATTTCCGAAACACGCAGGGTTCTGAAAATCTCCAAGCACCCGATAAGCCTTGACAGGCCGATTGGTGAAAGCGATGACAGCTATTTCGGTGACTTTATCGAAGACGATGACATCGATTCTCCTGTCGCTTCTGCTACGCAGGAAATGCTCAAGGACAGGATAGATTCGGTCTTAAAGACACTGTCTTACCGTGAACGTGAGATTATAAAACTGCGCTACGGTATAGGTGACGGCTATACATACACACTCGAAGAAGTCGGAAGAATCTTCAAGGTTACACGCGAGCGGGTCAGGCAGGTCGAAGCCAAGGCAATACGCAAGCTCCAGCACCCGGTGCGTGCACGTAAGCTTGAAGGATTCCTTGACCATAAAAGCGCCTAATTTCGTATTGTATTATCTTACAGCTTTAACACCGCCGCCTTTGAGCGCCCTGTTGACTTCAGCGATAATCGCTTTTTCTTCAACACAAGTAACATCACCGGGAGTTTCCTGGACGAGAACTCCGTGAGCAGCTCCCCAGTTGACTCCAGTCGTGAGGTCTTTGCCTTTTAACAGAGCGGCCAGCACACCGGAAGCGAAAGAATCTCCGCCGCCTGTTCGGTCTCTTATCGGTACATTTTCGCGAACGGGAGCTTCATAGAAAGTATCGTTCAGCACATCGTAAAGAATCGCGCTCCAGCTTATAAGGTCCGCGTTATGTGCGCCGCGCCACTGGGTGCCGATAAGGCTCAGGTTTGGTAAATCCTTCGCGACTTTACGAACTGTTTGCTTATATGCTTCGACCCATTCATGGAAAGGAGCGTTCCTGGCTAATTTAGTCTCATAGCCAAGCGCATCAGCAAGGTCGGAGTCGTTACCCACCAGCATCCCGATGTATGGTGCGAGTTTTTTGTTTATTAATTTGGCTTTGTTTTTATCAGGCTCAACTTTCGACCTGTAATTGAGGTCTGCTGAGACGAAAGTTCCGTACTCTGCTGCCTTCTGCGCCGCTTCTATAGCCAGGTCGCCCGTTTTCAGGCCTATCAAGGTTAAGATTCCACCTGTATTGAAAATTCTCACGCCTTGTTTTCCGAACAAATCATCGAAATCGAAATCGCCAGGCTCAAGCATTCTTGCGGCGCTGTTCCCGCGATAGTAGGTTGTATCGGAAGGCAATAATCCAGCGCCGTTGTATGTGAAACTCACGCCGTTGCAGATAGTTCCTTTCTTATCGGTAGAGTATTTCGAGCCGTCATTGTTCGTATTCCACCAGAGGATATTGCTCGTATCGACTCCAAGCTCTCTCATCTGGTTCCGTATATTATGTCCTATAACATCATCGACAAGTGCAGTAAGAACAGCAGCACGCAGTCCGAACGTATATGCCAGGCCGCAGGCGACATTGGTTTCCCCGCCGCCCTGTGAAATCCTGATATTATCTCTCACTCTTGCGGTCGGAACATCCCTCGGATCGAGCCTGAGCATTACCTCACCCATCGACACGCCGTCATACCGGCACTTTTCCGCAGGTTTTATTTTATTATATTTGACTGCTTCAGCCATTTTTTTTCCTTCTTCAATTCAGGATTAATCATTTAACTTTTGCAAAACTCCCGTTAATCATTCATATATTCAATTTGCTTATATTTCTGAAACAGGATATTACCACTCCAAAAGCCCTTTCTCAAGCCAAAAACCATGAATTAGAAAACCGCATTTTCATTATTAGAAAATATCTGGTCACCTAATCCTAATGCTAACCTGTTTTATCCGGCATCGTGTAGTTTTCACCACAGTCTTCCAATTCGTGCAGTTTACTATCATCCAGGCCGATTTCGTTGTCGGTCAGGTAACACTCAGGGTCAGGTGCCCAGGGATCGGAGAAATGCAAATCTGCGCGAACGCGCAAACTGCCGCCGCAAAGGTCGAAATATTTGCATACCCTGCATCTGCCCTTAATATGGCTGCGTCGGTCTTTCAGACCCGCAAGTAAAGGGTCGCTCGTATCGGTCCAAATGTCACTGAATGGTCTTTTGCGCACGTTACCGAGTTCGTAATGCCGCCAGAACTGGTCGGGATGAACCTTGCCATGAAAATCGATGCAGCCTATTCCTGCGCCGCTGCTGTATAATCCGCCGCCGTTCCATTTCAGCAGTTTCAATACATCCCCTGCCCGCGAAGGGTCTTCTTCCTTCAATTTCAGATATACATATACACCATCGACGTGGTTATCAACTGTTAAAATATCTGTTTTGCGACCGGCTTCCTTATACTGTTTCGTTTTTGCTAAAATCAAATCAAGAGCATCCCTGGTTTGTGCATGTGCAAGGTCTTCGTCTGCGATGTTTCCACCTCGCCCGCTCGGGACAAAATGATAAAAGCATGCACGCTCGATATTTTCAGACTCGAAGAAATCGAATAAACGCTCAAGTTCATGAACATTCCTTTTTGTTAAAGTCAATCTCAGGCCGATTCTCACTTTATTATCCTGACAATTTCTTATCCCTGCCACCGCTTTTTCAAATGCGCCTTCAGCTCCACGGAATTTATCATTGACTTGACCAATTCCATCGAGACTGACACCTACATAAGAAACGCCGTACTTTTTGATTTTCTTCGCGATTTCGTTGGTTATGAGAGTTCCGTTTGTTGAAATGACGGTACGAAGTCCAAGGTTTGCAGCATATTCAATCAGCTCGAAAAGATCAGGACGCATTAGCGGCTCACCGCCGGAAAATAATACAGAAGGGATACCGAATTCGCTCAAATCATTTAATACAGCTTTTGCATCAATAGTATTAAGCTCGTCATCCGCTTTATTTCCGCCGCTATCATTATAGCAATGGATACATTTCAGATTGCACGCTCTTGTAATATTCCAGACAACGATAGGTCTGCGTTCATGTGCATTTTTAGGAACCAATTCCCCTTCACGTTCGCCGGAGCCTTTCTTTCCATAACGCAGCCAGTCTCCCGGAGTAACCTGGTCGCAATATAATTTACTGATATTTATCATAATTTTATTTTACTGATTCGGGCGGAACATAGGCACAAAAAGGTTCCTGCGCCATATAATTACCCGTCGCCGCATAAGCTCTCCCACGACATCCGCCGCAAACATGCCTGTAGCCGCAGATGCCGCACTTGCCTTCCAACTGATTGCTGTCACGCATTCTTGCAAGGTCTTTGTTATTGTGCCAAATATCTTCGAGCCTGTCTTTAAGTATATTGCCGCACTTCACAGGCAAATAACCGCATGGAAACACGTCACCCTGATGACCAACAAACAGAACTCCAAGTCCGGCAAGACAACCTCGTGATTTTGCTCCTTTGCCACGACCTTTATTTATATTTGAGGTGTCACCATGCTGTTTTACAATTCTTTCATAGTGCGGCCCGCAAGTCACTTTGACCTGCAAACGACCGAGTTTCTCCAATTCATATATTTCGAGCATCTTCTGGTCATACTCTATCGGCGTAAGCATATCGGTATGTTCCAGTAACAAGCCGCAGCCGACGGGAACAAGCATGAAAATATGCACAGCAGCCGCACCAAGTGACTCAGCAAGCTCATAAACGTCCTGCAACTGATGTGCGTTATGCTTCGTTAGTGTAAGATTAATCTGGAATGGAACTTTCTTCTCCCGAAGATGCCCGATGCCTTCCAAAGCCTTTTCAAAAGAGCCTTCCATGCGACGCAGTCTGTTATGAATTTCCGAAGTTGCACCATCGAGACTTACCGAGACTCTCATTACGCCGCTGTCATGTATCGAACCTGCTATATTCGAGTCTATCATTGTTCCATTTGTTGCAAGAGCAGGGACAATTCCAAGTGATTTCGCATAACTTATCAAATCAAACAAATCCTCTCTGCAAAGAGGCTCTCCGCCTGAAAAAACCAGCACCGGCATCACAGGCTGCTTTTTTCCAAGTTCCGATAATTGCGAGAGCAAATCTTTTGCCTGAGGGGTTGTAATGTCCCTGTCTGCTGTGTCACCCGATTCTATCCGCCTGCAATGTGCGCAAGTCAGGTTACACCTTATTGTGCTTTCCCAAAATAAGAGCCTTAACATTTGTTTTGGTGCCGGAGAGCTATTCATGCGACAAGCTAATCCTTTACAAACTGTTTTAACTGCATCGCCGCAATTTCTTTATGTTCAGATGAGCCGTTCATCTTAATAAACGCATCTGCAATTTTAAGCAGCTCCAAATCAGGCTCTATCTTCCCATACTGCAGAGCAATATTAACGTACGCGGCGTCAAATCCATATTCCAATGCCCTGCTTACATACGCCCTGGTAATACCTATGCCGCGTCTCAGCTTTCGAGCTGCGATAGCTGGACGCATCACACAATGCACACCGGCCATTTTTCGGTCGTTAGCTATTTTTTTTGCGGCCTCAAACATAATATGTGTATGCCCGGGAACATTATCATTCTGCTGCAAGTCAGAAACCAAAGGACAAATTTCCAGCTCGAAGAAAATCTGCCCCGGTCTAAAACCATAATCAACGACCGCTTTTTGGAAAACCTGCCGTGCTGATAAATACAAATTTCCCACGCGACCTTTTCCGCCATCGTGGACAGTTTGCTCATTATTCTGTAAAAGAACAACGACTCCGAAATTATAGTCCTTTCTCATCGCCAGGACTCCGTCTATCTTATCATGCTTAATCGAGCCTAATAAAGGCGGCCTGACTTTATCACCTGTTTCATACCATCTCTTCAAACCTTCGATAAGAACTGTATCGTTATTGCTATCGATACAAATTGGAACAGGGCATCCCCATTTTCGTACCATCGGAATATATCGAATCATTATGTCAGCAGCCTGATTCGGATTATTTTTGGCGATGGCATCTACATTCACAGCAATATAATCGGCGCCGGCCGCTGCCTGAGATTCTATCATAGCCCTGACAAAGTTAAGTGACCCGCCCGGTTTGGCATAAGCATCGGTACTCTGCTCACATAATCGCTGCATTATCTTTCCCGTCTTCGGCATTGAAGAATGAATCAGCTCACCGATGGAAATAAAAGGATGTTTAGCATTATGATCCCGACCAAACCAGTCGTTGAGAATCGACGAAGTGTGCTCGAGAGAATGAATTCTCGGCTCGTTCACTACCGCTCTCAATTTTTCAATTCCACCCTGTACAGAAGCAGCAGCATTATAAATCCGCTCGCCAATACAAACAATATCAAGATTGTTTCCGCAGAAACCATCCACAGTAGCATCACCGCACGGCGCATTTGAAAGACTTTTTTCGCAGCCCCCAATCGTACAAAGACTGAAGTTCTCGGGCAGGTAGCAATCGCCGCACATGTCACACTCGAACAGCGCGTGCTTGAATGCGTATTCGAAAGCAGCGAAGGAATTATAAACAAATCCTTTATTTTTTTTCGCACCTAAAGCAGCCATTACTTTACCTGATGCACGAAAGCCTAAACTGTGAGGCTCGAAGAAAATACCGTGAAAAAGATCAAAAAACTTATGCTTGAATCTTTTCTTCGGTTTTGAAAGACCCGCACGCCGTCCCGATTCGTTATAAAGATAGAAGCCGTCTTTCTTTGGCCAGCAGAGATTATCCTTGTACTTTTCCCAGTCATCACCGATTTCTGCCGCACGCTGAATTATTCTGGTAAATATATCGAAATCGTGAACCGAGCCAATATCCACACCCGCCGCTCCGAGAGACTTATACATCGCAACCTGCTGGGCACATCGCTCGATATGGTCATCGTAATTTTCCGAAGAAAGCTTCGCAAGAAACTCGTCACTGACGAAACATCCGGGCAGCTTCGAATCATGCATTAATCGCGGCGCTGGATTGGTTGTGCTCAACAAAAAGGCATTGCCAATTACCGGAATATCAATATCATTCTCTTTTAGATATCTAAAAAGCTCAAGCGACTTTTTCCAGTCCCATCCTACCTGTGTTATGAAGAATTTCGCACCGCAGGCGATTTTCTTCTCCATTTTATAATACTGCTGCATTTGCGAAGCCTCGGTATATTTAAATGGGGAAACACCAGCGCCCTGGAAAAATTGATAAACACTTTCGAGCTTATCAGGTGAAGATTTTAAGTATTCACTGGAATTTGCCTGTTTTATCAATTGTAAAAAACTGGCCGCCTCAAGCTCAAATACGCCCTTGCCTTTAACAGGCTTATCACCGGTTACAACCAGCATGGATTCGACACCCATAGTCTTAAAACCAGCAAGTGAGCTTGTAAGGGCATCGGAATTCTTGTCTTTACAGCTAATGTGCGGGATAAAATCCAAATCCCCCAGTAATCCATTCGATTTAAGATGAGAAAGAACATCGAGAGGCTCTATGTTCGGAGTTCCGCCTGAATTGTCAGTGCTTGTAATGCCGACGAAATCGAAACCTTTAGACTTGAAATCAATTTTAGCGGACCGGCAGGATTCGAGAAAACCATCTATGGGAGTAAAACTGGAATCAGGGCCGCTGGTTAATTCCACAATTACAACAAAGCCTGATTTATTTGTTATTCCGTCCTTAAATCGTTTCTGCTGCATAATCAGCCGTTTTTCTCCTGCATGTATATCATATGCTATGACTACGTTCAGATACTACTAAGGTTCGTAAATCGTGATTAATGTTATTATACTATGGAATTGCATGAAAACAAAAGAGCAAAGTAATATTGCTCTTCGCTGCCATGTGCCCATAATGTGAAGATGAAAACAAAATCAGATTGTTCACATCAACTGTGCCAAAGGAATTCAGAGTATTTTTAGCTGTATGATGGAAAATATCACCTGGTAATTTCCGCCATTTCCGCTTTTTCAGCCGGGGTGAATATTTTAAGTTTCTGGTCTATTTCCATCGCTCGCTGGAAATTCTTTTTAGCTCCTGCAGTATCTCCGAGTGTTACACAAATTCGACCCAGTTTTAGTAATGCTTGTGCCTGCTGCGGCGAGTCAGGAGGTGACAGCTCGATGATTTTTTCAAAATCTTTTCCGGCCTCTTTTTGCTTTCCTTCCATTTTCGATAAGATAGTTCCCCTCGTGTCGAGAAGATGGAGGTCTTCAGGGGCAAGTTTTATGCCTTTATTTGCCAGTTCCAAAGCCTCGTCATAGCTCTTGTCTTGTTCCTGCAGTATCCATGCGAAATCGTTGAGAATTCTTTTGTCATTCGGATATAAAGTCAGTAATTCGCGGTATTTTTTTTCTGCGTTTTCAACATCCCCCATACGATACAAAGTAGAAGCCAGGCCATAATTTGCATTAAACGATTTAGGAGACAGGGTTAAAACATGCTTAAAAAGCTTCAATCCTTCCTCCCTGAGCTTCGGCGAATCTGAGCCTGCCAAAATTAAGGCCGCATTCAGGATTATCTCCGGGTTCTGTCCCTTGGCTGAAATATATTCGGAGCTAATCTGCTCAAGCTTGTCGAACTGCTTCTGGTCATACAATAATAAAAATCGTTCATGAATAACAGAAAGATTATTCGGATCTTCTTTTATCGCCTGATCAATTTTTTGTTGTGCCTTACTCATGTCACCTTTAATGCGATACAAGTCTGCAAGAGTCACGATTGCCAGGACACTCTTACTTGCCTTTTCTGTCATGCAAAAATCTTCCAGTCCGGAAATTGCTTCATCAGAATTTCCCATGGACATCAGGATATTTGCCTGTGAAACACGCAATTTTTCATTATTCGGGTCTTTTTCTATCGCAGATTCAATTAAATTTTCTGCTTCTTTAAGAAGAGCTGGATCTTTGCTTTTTAAAGCGGCTCCCGCGAGCACATCCATTGCCTGGGCGTTACCTGGGTCCTTCTGCAGAACTACGCGAGCCAGTTCCGCAGACATTTGCGTATTGCCCGCCGCAAGCTCTATTCTGCTTCTGGCAGACTTTAATTCAAGGCTGTCAGGATTGGCTCCGAGAGCCTTTGTTGCGTAATCACGTGCAGTATCATACTGTGCATCCTTTAAAACAATATCAATCAATGTAAGATATGCATCGATTGCTGCCGGATCCAGCTTGACAATATTTTCCAAAATGTCCCTGGCAGAGTCCATCGATTTTTGCGCGGGATCCCTGAGTATTTGCATAACTCTCAGCTTCATCAGCTCTGTGTCCTGGGGCTGTTGCGCTTCGAGTGAGGTAAGAATTTCATCAGCTTTCTCCAGGTCGGATTCCGACCCGCGCAGAAACAGCACTTTCATTAGCCTGCGTTCCAGGGTCGAATCTTCCGGAAATGATTTCAGACCTTCTTCGAGTGTCGATACAGCCTTATCAAGTTTCTCATTTTTGGCATAGAAATCGCTTAGCAACTCATAGCCTTTTGTTCCCTCATCGGTAAATGTTGTTAGTTTTATGTAGTCCTTTTCGGCATCGTCAAAATTATCCAGAGACGAAAGATATAACGCCCGCAGCAAATAAGCGTTAAAATCTTTTTGACCTTCGACATAATTATTTATGAGCTGCATTGCATCATCAGCTCGACCGTCGCTCTGAAGTATCGATGCTCTTACACTTGTTATCGCCAGAGAGGGAACCGAAACTATAGCTTCAGCCTCGTCAAGATACGCAAAAGCCTGCTCGGTATCTTTAGTTTGCTCATAGATTAATCTGGCTAACTGTATCCTGGAAGCGGCATCCTGTTTGTCATTGGATATTCTTAATTTCAATTCATCAATAGCCTGTGATAAATTTCCGCTACCAATAGCCATTCGGATTTGCCATGAGCTGGCAGCTTTCCAGCTCATATTAACCTGCTTAAGAATCCTCTCGGCATCCTCAAAGCGTCCCTGTTTTTCAAATAAAAACAATAACTTGTCTGCAATGTCGCTTGCAGAAGGATTTACAGTCAATGCCTGACGACATACATCTTCAATCTTTTTGAAATCTCCCAGTTTATTATACATATCAATTAAAACAAGTACAGGCGTCGACCATGACGGGTCTGCACTAATGCAATATTGAAGCATATCTGTAATGTCACGCTGTTTGTCACGCCATTGGGCAGAAGAAAGCCATAAAGACGCCCGGCTCAGGCGCCACCATAATCCTGATTCTCCTTCAGCCTGTTTCAGCTCCTCGATAATCTTTTCAGTTTTTTCCTGGTCTTTTTGAATTTCCGGAATCCCAAGAAGCATTATGCGGGCTTTAATTTCATTTTTATCCTGCTCCGCAAGCTCATTGAGAATCTTTATTCCATCAGTTCTATCCTCCTGGTCCCCCTGGATAAGCTCAAGTACTGCAAGCTTTATCATTAATTTCACTTTCTGCTGCTTTTCAGTAACACCATCTATTGCCTGTCTCAGGCAACTAAGAGCCGAATCAGAATCTTTCTCTGCCATATACAGCTCCGAGAGATATAACCATGGTTCAGCAGATTCGGGATGGTTCCTGCAGGCGGTCAGGCAAACATCTTTTGCCTGGGCATTCCTTTTCGTTCTGTAATATAATTTTACAAGCTGCATTTCAGCTCTCAGCGGCTCTTTGCACTCCCGGATTGCCGACTTTAATTCATTTTCAGATGCCTCATACTGTCCCAGGTAAGACGTAATAGAAGCATGCAGCAGCCGGATATCAATCTGGTCGGGATTATCCTGTCGTAACTGCTCCAATTCGTCTGATAGCTGCTTAAGCTTTGCAGCATCTATCGTATTAGAATCTTTAACAGCCAGATTAATGCTTGCTTCAATTCTAATTAATTTTGCTGAAAGATAGGCAGGATTAAGATATTCTGCTTTTTGAACAGTTATAAACGCTTTATTCCAGTCACCCATCCTCATGTACTCTTTAGCTAACTGTACAATTACCTGGGTATCCTGGGCTTTGAGATCAAGGTATTTAACCAGGGCATTGACCGCACGGTAGTTTTGGCTGGTTTGGTAGTTTTGGCTGGTTTGAATGTAAGCTTCTGCAAGTAAACGCCACAGCTCAGGCATAGAGCTATCCTTTACAACCGCCGGCTGCAGAATGTTTATTACGGCATATGGTTTTCCCTCAGCTTTGGCCACAATAGCCTGCAAAAATGCCGTTTTCGCCTCGTCTTCTGCTCCTGCCAGACGAACCTCGTCAAGGTATTCATCAAGGTATTTCCTTGCATCTGAAACCCTGCCGGCTGCCGCATAAAGACCGATAGCAGAAGGAAGAATCTGAATTCGATACCTTTGCTCTTCAAGCTCCCTGAGAGCTTCGTCGGCTAGAGAGACGCCTTTTTCAACTTCCGAACGTAATCTCACAAGCTCTGAAGTCAATAAAAATTTGGTTACTTTCCAGCCTTTGATGTCTAAAAAATATTCCTGCAGTTTTTCCTGCGAAAGGTTATCAACTGCTTCTATCTCGGCATCAGCTCGCTCCAGCTCGCCAAGAGCTATCCATTCATAAGCCATTAAGATACGAACCCCGGGATTTTCAGTGCCAAGACTATCAGCTTTTTCAAGGTCCTTGCGGGCAAGCTCTATCTTCTCTTCGAAGCTCAAACCAGGAACGACCGGCGTCATGAGATAGAATTGCGCTCGACTCGCCAGCGCATCAACAGATTCCGGGGCGTATTCCAACGCCTTATTAAACCATTCCAGGGTTTTGGACGCCGCTTCGGGAATATCCTGACTGCTCATAATTTTGCTCATCTGCAGACAGGCTTGTACGTATTCATCATGTTTATCGGCAAGCCCATCAAGCTCTTGTATTAATTTACGAAGTGTTTGCTGGGCTTCGTCCAGCTTGTTCATTTGTATTAACGCCGTAGCAAGCCACAAAGACGCATTTGTATCACCAGGCTCATTCTCAAGTCTCAT
>CAYSHS010000043.1:0-14953 GCA_964430845.1 uncultured Pirellulales bacterium
CCTTACGGTGTGCATATACCCACAGATGAATTAATTGGCAAATTGGGTGTTGCAATAGGTTTTTCTGATTATCATATATCTATATTAAGAACACGAGGCGGAAAATGGAAAGATAACCCACAACGACATAATGTAGAATTACGAGAATCTGTAGTAACCTTGAAAAAGGTTTAATAATGGCTAAAAATATTCAAAATCCTGGAAGTGCTCTTGGTGAAGCAATAGGATCACAAATGGAACTGGCTTTGAATCATTTCTTTACTGAGCTTGCTGATGAATTTAATTGTTATTTTATAAGTAAAGGACCTCTCAACAAAATTAATAACAAACACAAAAAACTTCTTTTGTCAGATGCATTTGATAATAAATATAATATTGATTCGGTAATTGTGAATGAAGCTATGCAACCTCTAATATTAATCGAATCCAAGTATATTAGGTATAAAAAGCATAACAGGGACAAAGGAAGCTGGATTTGTACTGCTCATACAGCACTTCGGCAGAAATATACAAGTATAAGGTCTTCTATAGCTGTATTGGCAGGAAGTTGGAGTAGTACATCAGTGGCTATGATTAAAAGCCATGGAACTAATGTATTCCTAATACCATTTGAATTGATTTGTACCCTCCTTCAATCGCATAATATTGAATTCAATTGGGAAGAAAAAGATCGCGTGCTTGCTATAAAATCTTGGAAAAAATATTGCGCTCTGAATAACAAGAAAAAGTATTCCATCGGTTTAGAAATGATAAAAAATATCAGAAATGATCTGCGTGAAATCATTATTAATGTTTTAGACGAAAAAGCACCTCGTACACTGGAAGAAATTGTTCTTGAATTTCGTACGAGTATTGGAGAAAGATTTGTACACCATTGTCCAAGTATTGAGGTTGCATTAGATCTTCTTTCTAATTTTGACTTTAGTGTACTTTTAGACACAACAAATTCTCCTGCAATATTTGACACATAAATACCATAACATTTTTTGTTTCTAAACATTACAAGGGCTTACTGTTGAAATATAACGCGTTTATTATTTTGAGTACATCGGACATTTGTGGGACGCCGTGGACTCGGGCGATTGATACGCCGGAGGCGGCGCAGAGAGCTACTGTGGCGGCGGTGCCGAAGATTCGTTCGGATAGGATTGTTTTATTTGTTATTTTTCCGATGAAGCTCTTGCGGCTAATTTGCCCATTCGCTCATTGCTCAAGGCTATTAAATCTTTTCGTAACTCTTTTGTACGTAACATGTTAAGGTTGGGAAAGAAAAAATGTAAAATCGTATTTTTTCTTTCAAAGTATGCCTTTTCTCATTTTTGCAAAAGTTCAGTTAAAAAGGCAGTTATATGCATATATGGAAATTGCTTGTTTTTTGCAAAAATCGGGTAAAAGAAAAAAATTTGCATAATCAGATAATAACATTATAATATGACCTTTGTTTGATTTTAGAGCCAATACTCATTTTATAATATGCCTTAGATTGAGTGCAATATGATAATGGGAGAAATTTGATGGAACAACTTGTAGCACCTGCAATAAACTTATTTGCTGAAACGTTACCCTCGTTAGAGGAGATAAAGAAACTGTCCGAATATATTCATTCAGGCGAAAAGAATATGATGAATTTCGTTCGTCTGGTTGAAGACAATATGAACAATACTTCGGGTTTATCTTCGGGAGCGCTGGGAATCGGTTTGTATATTCTTGGCCGAAATGAGGAAGCCATAGAAAAGCTTCAAAAAGCCAAAGACAGCAAGCAGAAGTACATTTACATGTCTTTTTCCCTGCGAAAGCTGCGCAGGTTCGACGAAGCTGTTGAAAGCCTGCAAAAGAGTCTGAAGTTCGGAGCCGATGCTTTGAGCATAACGTTGGAGAAGGCCGCAACTTATCGCGATGCCAAAAACTACGAAGCGGCGTCTGAGCAGCTCAAATCCTGTGCGAATTTCGAGAACGTAAGCGCCGAATATCACTATCAGCTTGGACGGCTCGATGAGACGCAGGGTCTTTATAAACAGGCGACAGGTAATTATCAGAAAGCGATAGAATTGTCTGCGAATCACCAGAACGCACTTTTTCATCTTGCATACCGCTGCGATTTGTCGGGTGACGAGGATACTGCAATCGGATACTACAAGCAAATCGCATCACATTCGCCTACATATGTCAGCGCTCTGATGAACCTGGCGGTTCTTTACGAGGACAGGGAAGAGTTCGAGAAAGCCGCTAAATGTATTGATACGATACTGGAGACGCATCCGAACCATAAAAGGGCTATTCTTTTCAGAAAGGACATAGAAAGCTCCAAGACAATGTTCTACGATGAGGAAAAGGAGATGAAAAAGACGCGGAAGAATCAAATTCTTGAGACACCGATCTCTGATTTCGAGCTGTCGGTTCGCAGCAGGAACTGCCTCAAGAAGATGAAAATCCGCACTTTGGGTGATCTTCTGAATATCACTGAGGCTGAGCTGCTGTCCTATAAAAACTTCGGCGAAACCTCGCTCAAGGAAGTTAAAACTATTCTCGAATCGAAGAATTTGTATCTTGGAATGGCTCTTGAGGAGAAACCTTTTGTTCAGCCTCAGTCAGAGGAGGACCCTATTGTTGAAGAGCAGGACCAGGGACTTCTGAATAAGCCAATCGATGACCTTCAATTGTCAATACGTGCGCGAAAATGTCTTCAGAAGCTTAGTTTGCGTACAATCGGTGAGCTGACCAGTAAAACCGACGCCGAGCTTCTTGGCTGTAAAAACTTCGGTGTTACAAGCCTTAATGAAATAAAAAAAGCTCTCGGAGACATTGAATTATCCCTGCGAAGTTTGGATTAACCGACCTGCCGCGACAGTGCGCGAGCACGGCGGACAAATTAGTATTTGAGAAATTGACGTTGTCTAAAAATTTCCGACTTACAGCAAATACCTATAGTGTCTTCTTTCGTTTTGGTTTACGTTTTTTATGCAAGGTAGTTTTGTGTTTTGCAGTAATAACTTCTTTATTATTGCTGCTTAATTCGGGATGCAGGAAACGCAGACCGGCAATCCCTGCGCCAGATACTAAAATAAGTGAGCAGTTCTGGATAAGAGTTTTGCTTCTTGATAATATTCAGCAGTGTTCGATTAAGATTGATTCGAGTTTTAGCGTTCAGGAAGAAGACTTTGATTTGCAGACTAAAAAGTCGAAAAATAATTTCAAACCGATTAATGAATATTTAAGCGTGCGGATTTCAGGCGGTCAAATCGATATTGCCGGCCGGGTTTATAAGAGCAGCAGGATAATTATTTCGCCGGAAAATTCATATATTTTCAGCTTAAACGACAAGCCTTATCGCGGCAGAATCAGCCTAAAGGTTAATCCCGATGGCAATTCTTTCGATGTAATAAATCTTGTTCCTGTCGAGTCATATATAGCAGGAGTAGCAGGAGCAGAGATGCCTGATTACTGGGAGCCTGAAGCTCTTAAGTGCCAGGTAATAGCGGCCAGAACCTATTGCTTGTTTATAAAAAGACATTTCGGATCCAGCCGAGCCTGGGATTTAAATAAGACAGCGGCACACCAGGTTTATCTCGGTATTGAAGCAGAATCAGCGGCGATATGGAAAGCAGTCAACGAGACTTCAGGAATGGTTTTGACCTGCACGCAGTCTGACGGAACGGAAGATATTTTTCCTGCGTATTACAGCTCAGCCTGCGGCGGGCATACTGAAAACAGCGAATATGTATTTGGAGATTCGTATGAGCCTTTGAAAGGCGTGGAGTGTGCTTATTGTAAAGATGTTGCCAAGCCAGAAATATTTTTCTGGCCGGATGCCAGGTTTGAAAAAGCTGATGTTATTAAAAGGCTTATGAATAAATATCCAAACTTGAGCAGGCTGGGAGAAATTACAGAAATCTCAGTGGCACAACAAAGTGATTATGGAGAATTTTCTCGTCTTACGAAAATTGAATTTTTAGGTTCGAGCGGAAACAGGGAATTTTTGAGAGCCGAGGACTTTCGCCTGACGATAGATTCATCTGGTCGTAAATTGAAAAGTGCCGCCTGCAAATTTGAAGAAACCGATGATATGCTCATCTTTACACAAGGCAGGGGCTGGGGGCACGGCGTTGGAATGTGCCAGTGCGGAGCCGAAGGAATGGCCAGAGAAGGTAAAAAAGCGGAAGATATCCTCCAATACTACTACCCAGGCTCGAAAATATTAAAATTAGATTATAATAAATAATGAGAAATTTTGAAGTTATACATAAAAATTCTCACTCATCCGCAAGAGCGGGTTTGTTGACAACTGCGCATGGGCAGGTTGAGACACCTGTGTTTATGCCTGTCGGGACATCCGGTGCAGTCAAAGGTATTACCCCTGCACAGCTCAGGGGTACCGGCGCTTCTATTATTCTGGCAAATACTTATCATTTGTTTCTGCGTCCAGGCGTTGAAGCAATCGAAAAGCTCGGCGGACTGCACAAATTTATGGCCTGGGACAACCCTATCCTTACAGACAGCGGCGGATACCAGGTATTTTCGCTAAGCCCGTTAGTGAAAATTGATGACGATGGAGTGGAATTTGCCAGTCATATAGACGGCGCGCGAGTGTACCTTAACGCCGAAGTCGTAACCAATGTGCAAAACCGTCTTGGTGTTGATATAGCGATGTGTTTCGACCAGTGTACAGGTTTTGGTGCTGAGCCTGAAGAAGTTCTAAAAGCTGTTGAAAGAACGATTCGCTGGGCAAAACGCTGCAAAGAAGCGCATGCGAACCAAAGCCAGTTGCTTTTCGGTATTGTCCAGGGCGGCATAGACCTCGAGCTTCGCTCGAAATGTGCGACGGAGCTTGTCAAAACGGGCTTTGACGGGTATGCTATCGGAGGTTTGAGTGTGGGGGAAGGGCATGAAAATATGATAAAAACGGTAGCACATACGACAGGATTTTTGCCGCAGGATAAGCCTCGGTATCTTATGGGAGTAGGCACTCCACAGGATATTATTGACGCAGTCGATGCGGGCGTTGATATGTTCGACTGTGTTCTGCCTGCAAGAAATGGTCGAAATGCGTTCGCATTTACATCCAACGGCCCGGTTCGGCTTAGAAATAATGCACATATCAGCGATTCCGAGCCGGTAGAGGCAGGATGCGACTGTTATTGCTGCCAAAATTTTTCCAGGGGAGCAGTCAGACATTTTTTCAATTCAGGTGAAATGCTTGGTCCGATATTAATTTCGCTGCATAACCTGAGGTTTTACCAAAAACTTATGGCCAAAATCAGGCAAACCATAAAAAATGGAGATTTTGATAATTGGAGAAAAGATTTCATATTGACAATTGATAAATCCTGAAAAATCGTTAGTATTATACGTTTTGGCATTATGCTATACTGTAAATTTAAATAATTATGAATATGATACCCATAATTGATAAGGGGAAATAGTAATGAATAATATATGGATAATTGCACAAACAGGAGGCGACCAGGCGCCCCAAACAGTTACTGATGAGCCTATGAATACCGATGGGCAAGCGACATCAACAGTTCCAAGTGATCCCAATAGCAGTTCAGGGCGACAGCCATCTTCGAGTCCTTTTCCTGTATGGCTTATCGGGCTAATGATGGTTTTTATGGTATTTATGCTGTTTAGAGCGCCTCAGAAGCAGAAACAGCAGCGTAAAAAGCTGGAACAGTCGCTTGAGAAAAACGATCGCGTTCTTACAATAGGCGGAATTTTCGGAACGATAGTTGATATAAAAGATGACGAAGTTACTTTGAAAGTCGATGAGTCGAATAATACTAAAATAAAAGTTAAGCGTTCAGCAATTGGCAGGAATATGTCGAAAGATTAATTATGTATATTTGTGAATATATGATTGGGTCGATTTATAAGTCGGCTCTTTTATACTTGTCTGAATAAACGTAAAACGAGGAAAAATATGAATAAAAAACTAACACCGAAAATAGTTCTTATTATTTTTTTGATACTTCTTGCAGGGGTGACGTTATATCCGCCGAGCCAGAAAATTATACAGGGTATAGACCTTGGCGGCGGAGTAAGTCTTATTTATGAGATAGATACTTTTGGCCTTCAGGAGAGCGAAAAGAAAGATTTATCTCAAAAAATGATAGTTGTTTTACAGCACCGAATTGACCCAGCCAATATTCAGAATCTCGTCTGGCTGCCCCAGGGCAGTACAAGGTTTGAGATTCAGATGCCTCTGGCAAGTGATATAGCACGGGATAAACGTAATAATTACGAAACTACAGAAAAGAAACTTTTAGCTAAAAATGTAAGCAGAGCCAAAGTAATGCAGGCGTTAAAAAAACCACCGGAGAATCGAGCCGAGCTTTTTAATAAATATGCTCAGGACGACCCGAACAGGCTGGATATGCTTGAAAAGCTTGCAAAGCTGTATGACGAACGAATTGAGCTGCAAAACAGCAGGGACAGTCTTAATAAAGAGCGTGAGGCTGCGGCAAATGCAATAACTTCTGTGGGCATGGATATTGACCAGGTAAAATCCAAAATAATCGGATGGACAAAACTGGCAGAACAAGACCCTAATGAGCTTAGAAAGGCGCTATACGAATTTACTGATGTTAATGACAATATCCCTGTTTTGGAGGGATATGTTAAAACGTATTCTGACTGGGCCGGCGTTGCCGATAAGCTTACAGAGCTTTATCCCAAATATATTGAGTCCATAAATGCGATAGATAACTTAAACCTGACCCAGGACCAGTTGAACCTGTGTATCGAGATGTCCCCGACTTCCAGCCAGCGTGCAGAAAAAATCAGGCAGCTTAAAGAGGAATTTCCCGACCGGGCAGGTGAAATTGATAAGGTTATTCAGGCATATGACGAATATCGCCCTTATCGCGGCAGGCTCGACGACCCCAAGGACCTCCAGCGAATGCTTAAAGGTGCCGGAATACTCGAATTCAGGGTATTGCCCACTTTGAATCCTGAATATGTTGATGAAGATACTATGAGTACATACGTGGAACGTCTCCAGGAAAAAGGGCCTGAATATGCTTCGGATAATGATTATAAGTGGTGTGAAATAGAGAATATCGATGACTGGCATGCCGCAGACAAAAAAGGTTACAAGACAGTATTTGCACAGTTCGGGAGCAAATATTATGTTTTGGCCAGTAATAAAAGCGATGAAATTATATTACACAGTTCTGGCCAGGATGAATGGAAACTCGAGAAATCATTTCCTACAACAGATTCGAGAGGTATGAGGGCAATTGGTCTTTTATTCGATATTAAAGGCGGCAAGCTCTTCTCAAATGTTACAGGCAAAAATATTGACAGGCCTCTTTGTATTTTACTTGATAATATCGCAATCTCTGCTCCGAATATCGAATCAAGAATTGGCAGAGACGGAATAATAACAGGCGGCTCAGCAGGTTTTACTCAAACCCAGGTTGAGGATATGGTCAATAAGCTCAACGCCGGCTCACTGCCTGCAAGGTTGATAGAGCAGCCTATCTCAGTAAATACTATCGGACCTTCTATCGGTACTGACAATCGTAATCAGGGTATCAGAGCCGGTGTAATCGGTCTCATAACGGTTGTTGTTGTTATGGCAATTTATTATACCATCGCAGGTGGAATTGCTGATGTGGCACTGTTTCTTAACCTTCTTTTTGTTCTGGCAATCATGGCCGGCATCAGGGCAACTTTTACTCTGCCTGGTATCGCAGGTTTTATCCTGACCATTGGTATGAGCGTTGACGCTAATGTTTTGATTTATGAAAGAATACGCGAAGAGCAGGAACGAGGCTCTTCATTGAGAATTGCCATAGCCAACGGCTATCAAAGAGCGTTCACAACTATTTTCGATTCCAACCTTACTACATTCATTACCGCCGCGATTTTGTACTGGAGAGCTTCCGAGGAAGTTAGGGGTTTTGCAATTGTTTTAATGCTTGGTATTTTGTCGAGTATGTTCACCGCTCTGTTTGTGACCAGAGTAGTTTTCGATTTTCTTCTTAATAAGAGAATTCTAAAAGAGCATTTATTCATGCTCAAGCTCATACACAATGCCAATGTGAACTGGATGAAAGCCAGACCTGTATTTTTAACGGCTTCTTCTCTGCTGATTATTTCAGGATTGTTTGTTTTCTTTACGAGAGATGATGTTAAAAACAATAAATTAGATATCGAATTTACAGGCGGCACAAGCGTGCAGATAATTTTAGCAGAAGGAGTTAATCTTTCACAGCAGGAAGTTCAGGCGATGATACGTCAGAAACTTCCGGCAGCAAATGTATATAGTGTCGGTGAATCAGGAAAACAATTCGAGATTACAACAACTGAAACGAACAAAATAACTGCTACTGTAACTTCTGCCCGGCTTGGCGGGCAAACTGCCGACCAGGTAAAAAAGGCAATACAAAATACTCAAAAAAAGTTCTCGGTTGAGCTAACGGGTTTGCTCGTGACACAGGATCCAGGCAGTTCAGATATGTTCACTGTTACAACAAGCCAGATGAACCAGTCTATGGTCAGGGAAATCCTGGCGAAGGCTTTTCCCAATGCTCAAGTGTCCGAGCTGCAGGTTGATGAATTTGTAAATAATGCCATACTCGATGTTTTTGAAGGCAAGCTTGAGATTCAGCAGAATTTACAGCCGACTATTGTTTCGGAAGAAAAAATAAATGCCGAGATGATAGAAGCTAATCCGGAGCTTTCTGATTTTCTTGGCGGTATTAAATTGACCTGTGAAATCAAAAGACCTGATACGATAAAAGATATTAAGCAGCGAATTACCGATTTGCAATTTAAGCCTGATACACGTGACCTTCAGCAGTATGATTATGAAATACTCGATACGAAGCTCGCTTCAATTGACGAGGATGAGCCGATAGATTCATTTGTTTATGTAAGCGCAGATCCTGAAGCAGGTATTCGCGAGCTTTCAACCGAAGAATGGAAACGTTTTAAAGAGAACGAAACAACTAAAATCCTCTCGGCGGCGGAGATTTCGTCCACTCTTCCACGCGTAAGACAATTCGATCCTTCAGTTGGTGCCGAGCAAAAGAGACGTACAATGATTGCTATTGTATTGTCACTGTTCTCAATTGTCGCTTATGTCTGGCTGCGGTTCGGAAGTGTCCGTTATGGCATTGCTGCGATTGTTGCACTTGTACATGATGTTTGTATTACTCTCGGGGCAGTTACGGCCTGTGTATATCTTGCGGGTACGACAATCGGGAATTTCCTGCTGATTGGAGATTTCAAGATAAATCTCGCGATGATAGCGGCGTTTCTTACTCTTATCGGCTACTCGCTGAACGATACGATAGTTGTATTTGACCGTATCCGTGAAAATCGCGGCAAGGCAAGGCAGCTAAATCCCCAGACAATTACCGACAGTATCAATCAGACTATTTCCAGGACGATTATGACTTCGTTCACGACATTTATTGTTGTGCTGATAATGTATATTTTCGGCGGTCCGGGTTTGAGAGGCTTTAGTTTCGCGATTGGTTTTGGTATTATCATCGGAACATATTCGTCAATCGCAATAGCGGCTCCGATATTATTGATCGGGTCGAAAATTGAAAATAAAAAAAGTAACGTTGTTTCAAAAAACGCATAGTTATAGTATATAATACCTGGGTTTCATCACTCGAGTCACGAAGTGTAAAATGGTACATAGAGACCTAAAAATTGGTCTTGTTGTGGGTTTGATACTTGTAATCGGTGTAGTTATTAAGTTTGCAACCGATCCCCATTTAAGTCCGCAGGCAAGAATGATGCAGCTTAATACTGAATCAGGCTCAGGTTTGGCTCGCTCTGCCATGACGAGTGTTCAGGAAAATACAGACGATGCTTCTCAGAATTATATATTGACGGATATTTCTTCACAAGATAAAGAAACTCCTGATGTTAATACCATACAGGATGAAGTCGTGACAAATTTTGTTCCTGAAAGCCTGCAGGAAAAACCTGCCGAAACTCACGAGAAAGCGGAATCGACCCTGGAATCACCAGTCTTTGCTGATGGTGAAAATGGCGAATCGGATACTTTAGATAACAATAATGTAGAAAAAATAAAAACAGAAAGATTTTACATTGTGCGAAAGAATCAGACTCTTTCTGAAATTTCCCGTCTTTATTACGGCTCGGCAAATCAATGGCATAAAATTATCGATGCCAATCCGGAAATTAAAGACCCGAACAAAATCAAAGCGGGAATGAAATTAATCATACCCGATTAAAATTTGAAATACTGCCTGATATAAAAAATTAAACGATGTTCTTACTCGCTAAATTTCCCGCCGCTTTGCTGTCAACAAGCCATGTTACTTTATCGAGGACGGGCCATAGTGTGTGGATGGGGTAACGAACTTCGTCCGGCTCACTGGACATTACCTCTTTGAGTATAGCGGCTTTTTCCGTGCCCTGTACGAGCACGATTAAATGTTTAGCCGCACATAAAACAGGATGAGTTAAGGTGATTCGGTTGAGTTTTTCATCTAAAACATAAACTACACATGCCAGGTCGTCTGTATCGAAAGCTGCATAAGAATTTGGGAACAGTGAGCCGGTATGCCCGTCTGGACCCATGCCGAGCACGATTAAATCAAATTCGGGTTTTTGTCCTTCTTCAAGGTCGAAAGCGCTCCTGATAATTTCCTCGTATCTACGAGCCGCGACGTTAAAATCGGAGAACTCGGTCGGGATACGATGAATATTGTCCTGCGGGATGTGCACTTTTTTTAGAAATGTGTCAGCGGCCAGCTTATAATTACTTTGAGGTGATGTAACAGGAACATATCTCTCATCGACCCAGAATAAATGTATTTTATTCCAGGGCAGAACTCCGGATTGCGGTCCGCCATATGGCGGATTACCGAGCAGCTCAAAAAAATGCCTTGGGGAGCTGCCTCCAGACAGAGCTACGTAAAACGATTGTTTTGTTTCTATTGCTTTTTTTGCATCGGATACAAAAATCCGGACACATCTTTGGGCCAAAGTTTCAGAATCGGATAAAATCTCAATTTTTGGCTGATATTTTAATGTAGTCATATCAAATCTCCCTAATAATGCTGTGTCGTGCATGATGCGTATTGCGGACTATTTTTGCGTACATACGCAATATGCAATACGCCATACGTAGTACACAATACAATATATTATACGCTTTTTTAGAGAACAATGACTAAAAAAGTTTAAAAAACTAAAATAATATGTGCAAAAATGAGCGTTTAATCCAAATTATTATGATAGCAGTGCTAATATTTCGACATCATTTTTTTGCCGCATAAGTTTTCTGTGTATTGTTCCAGTCTCCGCCGAGAGCAAGGTGGAGATTCACTCTTGATGACCAGATTTGGCCTTTAAGAATGATTAATTGCTCTTCGGAAGCTCTGCTTCTGCGTTCAGATTCGAGCACTGCTAAAATTCCTTCAACTCCGTTTTCATATCGCTGTCTTGAGAGGTCTTCGGCAGCCCTGGCTTCCGTAAGCTGAATCTGAGCCTGTTCGAGCTGTTCGACGAGTTTTTGTTCTGTAACAAGGGCATCTTCGACTTCCTTCAGCGCATTTAGGACAACGCCGGCATAATTGGCAGCAAGCTCTTCATATCGGGCCTTTGCGGCTTTAATTTGCGCTTGCAATTGACCACCTTTAAATATAGGCTGGGCAAGATGCATTATCTCCGAATACATCTCAGTGTAGTCGTATTTGAAAATTTCCTGGATAGTATCGCCTGAATAGCCGAAAGTACCTGTCAAGCCAAAATCAGGAAATAGCTGAGCTATGCTTACGCCTACTCGCTCATTGGCGGCTATCAGGGTAAATTCCGCCGCCTTTATATCTGGTCTGCGATCCAGCAATGACGCGGGTAATCCGATAGGGATGCTATCCATTTGAGGAAGCTCCTCCAGTGTTTCAGGTAAATTTTCCGATGAGCCTGGTCTTCGAGCCAGCAATACATCAAGGGCATTGCGGGCGGTAATCAGTTGCAGCTCGATTGCCGGCTCTATCGCTTTTAGCGAAGCCAGGTTTTCACGTGTCAGCCTGAGGTCAACCGGGCCGACGAGACCTTCTTCATATCGGCGCTCTACAATTTCAAGCGTTCTCTGTTGACTTTCAATATTTGCTCTGGCTAAAGCTAATCGTCTCTGTGCTATTGCGATATTTATTCTGGCATTGATTACCGAAGCGATTATCGTGTTTGTTAGTGCCTGCTGATTCGTTTTTACAGCGAGCATATCAGCCCACGAAGCCTTTTCCATATATTTTAACTTTCCGAATAAATCCAGAATATAGTTGGCGGTTATATCCTGGGACCATGTAGTGCTCATAACTGTGAACCTTCCCCCTCCGGCAAAGTTTCCCAGGTTAAATGACTGTTTGCTTTTATTGCCACTAAGGCTGTAGGAAAGATCAGGCCATTGCAGGCCGCGAGTTTCAGAAAGTGACGCCTGTGCCTGCAATACTCTCGCCGCCGCGGCTTTGAGGTCATAATTATTGTCTAAAGCTTCTTCAACAAGCTTTACTGTTGCCGGATCGCCAAAACTTTCCCACCACTTATCAACCGAAGAAAAATCATTGACATCCTGTTCGTGGCTCCCTGCATAAATATAGGCTTCTGATGTCTGAGCTGTTGTTTGAGGCCTGGAGTATTTAGGCCCGACCATACAGCCGGATAACATAATAAAGCTAAAAAAAACAAAAATCAGTACATGGATATTGTTGACAGAGTCTTTTATCTTTTCTTTCATTATTTTTGTTCCCGAATATAAGCTTTTATTCCTGCGCAAGAAAATTTTACAATGTGATTAATAGCTTCGGCAGAATCAAACATTTGTCGAGACAAATCATCGTTACCTTCTTCAAAAATTGTTCTTACATGAACTAAGTGTACAAGCTGGCCAATCAGGGAGAAAACCAGGAAGGGAACTTTTGACTCGTCAAGATCGGGAAAAGTCAACATTAAAGCCTTTTGCATCGCTGTAACTGTGGGTTTCATCACCTCTTCAAGGAACATATCAGCCGGTAAGTGTTTGTTAATATATTCCCTTGCCATAAGTTTGCCTAATCGAGATGATTTTTGTGCATCAATCATTGAGCCGACAAAGGTACCTGCAAAAGACCTTACTAAATCTTCAAGAGAAGTTTTCTTTTCACTTTGAAGTGTTATTTTTTCAATACTTGCAATTCGTGCATCTCTCATTGGGATCAGGTGACGTCTCCAAACCTGCTCATATAATTGTTCCTTGCCTCCGAAATAGTAATTTACCGAAGCGATATTGCAGTCTGCGGCGGCGGCGATATCACGTATGCTCGTTCCCTCGAAGCCGCGTTCGCAGAAAAGCTCTTCCGCTGAATCAAGCAACCTGTCCTGGACAGATTTGCTAAAATTTGCGTCTGTTTGTGTATTTGTATTCGAATCTGCCATTAAGCATAACCTTGTTAAACGCATGTTTTATACGATAGTTTAAAACGTGCGTTTATACTTGTCAAGAACATTTTGCAGCAGTATTATTGTTTTATGGGAATTATCAAGCTAAAAAAAGCTAATTTTATTCGAAAAAGACGGTTTCTATTGACAAAATGACTATTTTTTGGTATAAAGATGTATATTACACAATTTTTTGCAGGTATGTAAATTAAGCCTCATGGAGGGAATAAATAAATAGTTGTGAATTTAAGTTTTGGGATAGTAGTGTAGCTACGCCTTTAAGGTGTATAATACGCAACATAAAAAAGCAGTTCTATATGATGAGGTGGGTGATTGGGTTTGTTTGAACGCTTCAAATACTGGAAACGATATTATTTTAAGAGTTCCCATTTGTTTAAACCGGTGATTTTCGAGAATCTCGAGCAGCGATTACTGCTTTCCGCCGATAGTTTATCGGGTTTTGCGACAGATATAATCGAAGCGGTGACTACTTATGATGAGCTGGCGCCTGGTGCGGTAATTGAGCGAACAGAGCTTGTGCTCTCTCAATCAAATACTTTAGAATCCGATACTCTTGCATTGAACAGTCAGGGGCTCCAGTTCAATTTGAACGCGGCAGAAGGCATGTCTCAGCAAGCCATCGATGCTTTTCAGCAGGCTGCTGATATATTCTCTGCAATGTTTTCCGATGATATTATTATTAATATTGATATTAATTTTACAACTTTATCAGCCGGAATGTTAGGGCAAAGCAGTTTCACATTGCAAATAAATACATATTCCCAGGTGTATGATGCACTTGTTAATGACCAGAAAAGCACAAATGATGCTTCTGCAGTAAGTAACCTGCCGACAGGCTCCTATCTTGACATTTATATTAATCATACCAGCAATAATCCTTATGGTTCTGGAAGCTCTGTTCCATATTCTGATAACGATTCTGATGCAAACAATAGTAAAATAAGAATAACAACCGCAAATGCAAAAGCGCTTGGGCTTCTAGACGCAGGAAACACTACTACAAACGCCAGTATAACATTGAATAGCCAATATTCCTGGGATTTTGATAGAAGTGATGGAATCACATCCGGCAAGATCGATTTTGTCGGCGTTGTTTTACATGAGATAGGACACGCTTTGGGTTTTACAAGCGGCGTTGATTTTCTCGACGATAATCCCGGATATGCAGATAATATCTATACACATGTCAGCCCGCTCGATTTGTTCAGGTTTTCTGATGACAGTATAAGTGCAGGAACTGATATTGACTGGACTGCTGATACTCGCTCAAAGTTCTTCTCTATCGACGGAGGTGATACAAGCCTCGCTACTTTTTCGACCGGCGTAAACTTCGGCGATGGTTATGAAAACAGCCATTGGAAAGATAATTTGGGTTTTGGGATTATGGACCCAACCGGCTCTCCTGGTGAATTCATGGATATTACAAATCTTGATATGATAGCATGGGATGTTATTGGCTGGGACCTGGCTTCAGTTTATGTTCAACAGATACCATATTCTCAGGATTTTTCTTCAGGTTTGCCTG